>CALDSM010000761.1 GCA_937923585.1 uncultured bacterium | reverse complement strand
GCGGCGGCTTTCTGCGCTGCGGGACGCGGCCAAACCCCACCTACACGCTGCACAGCATGCGGGACGACGGGTCGGACATCATCCGCCTGAGCCACCACGAGACGCATGAGTGGCACCCGAGCGTGGACAACAGCGGGATGATCGTCTATTCGCGCTGGGATTACGTTGACCGCGACTCGGACATGGCGCACCATCCCTGGCTGTGCTATCCCGACGGACGCAACCCGCGCTCGTTCCACGGCAATTATTCCCCGGTCCGCGAAATGCGGCCCTGGATGGAACTGTCCATTCGTGCGGTCCCGGACTCACCGCGCTATGTTGCCGTTTCCACGCCGCATCACGGGCAGAACTACGGCTCGCTGGTGCTGGTGGACCCGCGCGTGCCGGATGACGGGGCCATGTCGCAGGTCAAACGCATCACACCGGATACGGCATTTCCAGAGTCGGAAACGCAGCCGGGCGTGCCCTGCGAAACGCACAAGGGCCGAAACGCCCGCAACGCGGAAGTCTACGGAACTCCCTGGCCACTGAGCGAGAAGTATTACCTGTGCGTTTACGACCCGGGACAGAAGAATTACGCGCTGTGCCTCGTGGACGCATTCGGCAACCGCATCGAATTGTACCGTGACCCGGCCATTGCCTGTCTCGACCCGATTCCGCTGCGGCCGCGTCCGACGCCGCCGGTCATCCCCACGTTCACGCGCCAGGCCGCCGGTGACCGGCAGGAACCGGGTTCCGACACGGCGCGCATCGCCGTCACGAACATCTACGAAAGCGATTCAGCCTGGCCGCCGGACACGAAAATTACCGCATTGCGGATCATCCAGTTGTTCCCCAAGACCACGCCGGCCTCGGAGTCGCCGAACATCGGGGCGGGCGCGCAGTCGCTTGCCCGGGGTGTGCTGGGCACGGTGCCGGTAGAGGAGGACGGCAGCGTTCACTGCGAGGCGCCCGCGGGGGTACCGTTGTATTTCCAGGCCCTGGATGAAAAGGGGCGCGCGGTGCAGTCCATGCTCTCCGACACCTACCTGCACCCCGGCGAGACGCTCAGTTGCCGCGGCTGCCATGAACCGCGGCTTCAGTCCGCAACGGACACGCCCAACCGGACGCCGCTGGCCCTGCGCCGTCCGCCGTCACCGATAACGCCGGAGGGCGACGGTGCCTATCCGCTGCTCTTCCCGCGGCTGGTGCAGCCGATGCTGGAGAGGAACTGCGTCACGTGCCACCGGAAAGAGGCTAAAGCGCCGTCGCTGGAAGGCGTTCCGACGGGCAAGTTCAACTGGACCGAATCCTACACGACGCTGGCCCCGCTGGCGTGGACCAAATGCGGGGGGAACGGCGCGCTTGGGATTAACGGAACGCCTCGGTCCGTCGCGGGCGACGTGGGGGCGCGGGCGTCGCGGCTCATGGCCCTGCTCGACAAGGGGCACCATGACGTGAAGCTCCCGGACGAGGACAGGCACCGGATTGAATTGTGGCTGGACTGCAACAGCGTGTTCTACGGGGCGTATCATGACATAGAGAAACAGGCACGGGGTGAAACCGTGACACCGTCGTTGGAATGAATGGACAATTGACAATGGATAATTGACAATGCAAGAAAGAGGGGAATTGGGGATACTCTTGCGACCACTGATTTCCGGAGTGATGCGAAAAATGGAAGGCAGAAACATGTTCAGGACTATGTTTGCGAGTTTTGCGGTGGTGTTGTTCTGCGCCGGAACGGCATTTGGCGGGGACGACCTTCGGGTGTTGCCGGAGAAGCTGGAGAATGGCGTCCCGGCCAAGGAGATGATGCAGGAGTTTCTCCTGGGACGGATTGCGGAACAGTGGAATGCGCTGACGGCGGGCTATGAGGGGTGTACCACGCCCGAGGCCATTGACGCCTACCAGAAACAGATGCAGACGCAGATGATTGACATGCTGGGCCGATTTC
>CALDSM010000760.1 GCA_937923585.1 uncultured bacterium | reverse complement strand
TCTGCACCTCAATGTACTGGGCATCCACCGGCCCCGCATCGGTCAGCGACATCTGGCTCACCACGCCGAAATCATCCTTGCCCCAGGTCCATGCCTTCTTGCCCGGCACCCTGCGGTGGGCCGCCGCAGATACGATGCCGCGGTTGCGGTCCACGTCATAGGCGCCAAAGAAATCAAAATTGACCTTGTACCCGAAGACCGAGGTCATGGTTTCATAATTCTTGAGCCAGGTGATGTCCTTGTCTTTGAACATGGGCCAGGTGAAGAAGTTGGTGCCCCCGTGGTCACATCCGAGCGTCATCGGGTAGATGAACCGCGTGCCTTTCAGGTTCGGAAAGGCGGTGTTGTTCCAGAAGTAGTAGGGCTGCACGCCGTCGGTGGGGTTGAACAGGCGAATTTCCTCGTCCAGGAACGCCTTGTCCTTCCACAGACTCAGCCGCACCTCCCAGCGCGTGCCGAAGCTCTTGTCCGTCGCGCCGACGATGAGCGTCGCCTGGCCCTGGTCGCCGATGCCCACCCGCGCCAGCGCCGGCTCCATCATGAAGACCGTGTGGCCCTGAGGTCCCGCGTTCCATTCGATGCCGCCGGCGATCCACGCGCCGCGCATGGCGATGAGCGCGGGCTTGATCACGTCATTCTTGTGGAACATCTCCTCGTTCGTGGTCTTGTCGAAGACGGAGTGGATGCGCCCGTCCAACTCGGGAATGCAGGTCACGCGCAGGAACTCGTTTTCCAGATTCAGCGTCTTGTAGGTGCGGTCCTTCTTCACACCGGTGAGGTAGTCCTGCCGGGTCCAGGGGTAGTAGATGGAACCTTCATACTCCTGGAAGACGGGATGGATGTCCTCCTCCCATCCGTACGTGGGCAGCGTGAGTTGGTCCTCCCAGCACCGGACCCCGTCCCCGGTTGCGGGTTGCCCCGCAAGGGACACCAGCCCAATCACGACCGACACGGCAATACTGTGCAGCATGGAAACCTCCTTTTCCTCTACGTGGATAACTGATCAATTCAGGCAAGCCTTCGGGCCCCTTTTGGAGTGCGGCGGCAACGACGCCGCTTTGGCTGGTCTTTCTGGGCACGCCAATCTCCGATTGGCCTTCACGTCTCAACACGGCCAATCAGGAGATTGGCGTGCCCAGGAAAAGCGGCGTCGTTGCCGCCGCACTCCAAAAGCAGTTGCGCTTTGTGCCACCAAGATTCAACTGAACCCGCCAGATTCTTCTATTTGCGCCGCTGGCCCAGCAGCCACGCGATCGCCTCGGCATTGCCGTAAGCGCTATCCCACGAATTGTGCCCGTCCTCCGGAAACTCCGTGTATTTCACATCGCCGCCCGCCTTCTTTACCAGCTTCACCATCTGCTGCGTGCGGAAGGGCGGCACCACGTCGTCCTTTTTGCCGTGGAAGGCCCAGATCGGCACGGTGGCGAGTTTCGGCGCGCGGTCCTCCACCGTGCCGTACTTCTCAACGGACATCTCGGCCGTGATGATCTTCTTCAGGTCGCGCGGATCACCGCCGCCGCAGATGGGCATGAGCGCGACGAAGACGTCAAGTTTGTTCGGTCCCCAAAGCCAGGTGGCATAGCCGCCCATGGACAGCCCCGTCAGCGTGATGCGCGCCGGGTCCACGCGGTACTCCTTGCGGGTCGCGTCCATCATCTTCTCGATGTCGTCAAAAACGGCGTCCCAGAACATGTCCGTCGGGCACTGCGGCATCAGCACGAGGCAGGGAAACCTGTCCGGGTGATTGCGAATGGCATGCCCGATGCCCACGTCCGACTGAATCAGTCCATCACTGCCGCGCTCGCCCGCACCGTGCAGAAAGACGACCAGCGGCCATTCCTGCGCCGCGTCATAGCCGCCCGGCACGTAGAGCACGTACTTCACGTCCCCGCCGTCCTTCACCAACGTCTTGTTGAGAAATCCGGTGGCGGGAGTTGACTTCATGGCGGCATCCTCAGCGCCGGCCACGGTGCCTGTAATTCCAAGGGTAAGCGTTACGACGGTCAGGGTCTGAAACAAATGCACAGTGAACACCTCCGGTTGCGGGCAAGCCCGGACACTACGATACGGGGAAAGGGCTGCGGCATTCCAGTGGCAGACGGCCCGTCGTAGACGCGGCATCTTGCCGCGTTCTTCCCGCGCCTGCCTGTGGCATTGGAGGAAAGAGGCTGGAAGCCTCTTCTACGCGGGCGTATCCCCTGGATTCAATCCCATCTTCCATGTGGTATTCTCTTCGTCATGTCTGAGGAACTGGAACAGCCCGCAACCGACGCGGCGGAACTGCCGCCGGTGAATCCAGCGGATGCGCCCACACAGCCGGGGTGCTACCTGATGAAGGATGCCGCCGGGCACATCCTGTATGTGGGCAAGGCGATCAACCTGCGCCAGCGCATCCGCAGTTACGTCAATGAAACCGACACCCGCGCGAACGTGCGGTTCCTGATGCGCCGGGTTGCGTCCATTGACTACCTCGTGGTGGCGACGGAGAAGGAGGCGCTGCTGCTGGAAAACAGCCTGATCAAGCAGCACAAGCCCCGCTACAACGTGCGGCTCAAGGACGACAAGACCTACCTGAGCCTTCGGCTCAACCCACACGAGGATTTCCCGCGCATCACCATCGTGCGGCGTTTCCAGCGCGACGGCGCGCGCTATTTCGGCCCCTACCATGACGCCACCGCCGCGCGGAAGACCTTGCGCCAGATCCAGCGGCTTTTCCCCATGCGCCTCTGCTCGGACAACGTGCTGCACAACCGCACCCGCCCCTGCCTCTATTACCAGATGGGCCAGTGCCTCGCGCCGTGCGTGGGGCTGGTGAACCGTGAAGCCTATCATGAACTTGTCGAGCAGGTAATGCTGGTGCTGGAGGGGCGCAGCACGGAGCTGGAAAAGCGGCTCATGGAAAAGATCCGCGCACTCGCCGATGCACTGCGCTTCGAGGAGGCCGCGGCGT
This sequence comes from uncultured bacterium, assembly GCA_937923585.1. Taxonomy (GTDB): domain Bacteria; phylum Hydrogenedentota; class Hydrogenedentia; order Hydrogenedentales; family CAITNO01; genus CAITNO01. The sequence goes on along the minus strand of CALDSM010000760.1, from coordinate 4,113 downwards.
TGCGGGACCGCCTGCGCGACCTGGGCCTCACGCTGGAACGGCAGCGCACGGTGGTTGCCGGGTCCGTGGAGGACCGGGACGTGTTCGGCGTCCACACCGAGGGGCGCTTCACGGAGCTTCAGGTGCTCTTTTACCGGGGCGGCAAACTGCTGGGCGGCCGGTCCTGGTCCTTCGAGGCGCATGACATGCCGCTGGCCGAGGTGCTGGGCTCATTCCTGTTGCAGTATTACGACACTGCACCGGTCGTGCCGCGCGAGGTCATTGTTCCGGTCGAGGTAGACGAGGCGGAGGTGCTGGCCGCGCTGCTTTCGGAGAAGCGGAACGGCAGGGTGGAAATCCTCTTCCCGCAGCGCGGCGACAAGCTGAAGCTGGTGGAACTGGCCACGCGCAACGCGGAACGGAGCGCCGCGGAAAAGAAGATGGCCGACAAGGCCGCGAAGGACGCGCTGGAACTCATCCAGAAGACATTGAAGCTCCCGCGCCTGCCCGAGCGCATCGAGTGCTTTGACGTGTCCACCACGCAGGGCGACAAGACCGTGGCGTCCATGGCCGTGTTCGAGGGCGGGCTTCCGGCGAAACAGCGCTACCGGAAATACGCCATGCGCAGCGTGGAGGGCCAGGACGACTTTGCTTCGCTGCGCGAGGCGCTGATGCGCCGTTACACCCGCGCCGTCGAGGAGAACGACCTGCCCGACTTGGTGCTCATTGACGGCGGACGGGGACAACTCGGCGTGGCCGACGCCGTGCTTAAGGACTTGGGGCTGGACGACTTGCCCCACGCCTCCATCGCCAAGTCCCGCCCGGAGGAGGGCGGCTCCCAATCACCTGAGCGGTTCTTCCTGCCCGGCCGCGTCAACCCGATCATTCCCCCGCAGCACGGTCCCGTCGTGCGCACGCTGGCGCGGCTGCGCGATGAGGCGCACCGCTTCGCCGTAACCTATCACCGCCAGAAACGGTCCAAGGCTGTGCTGTCCAGTGCGCTGCTCGGGGTTCCCGGTCTGGGTCCGAAGCGCGCAAAGGCCCTGCTCACCGCGCTGGGTTCGGTGGCGCGCATCCGCGGCGCGTCGCCGGCGGAGATTGCTGCGGTGCCCGGGTTCAGCGAGAAACTTGCGCGGGTCGTGGTCCAACATTTACAACAGTCCGGTTCTGCCGAAGCATTAACAGGGACGCCCGAGAGGGAATCCGGAGGTACACCGTCATGATCGTTCTTGGTTGGCTGACTTTCCTGGCACTGGTCATTGTTGCAGTCGTCGTCGCATGGTCCAGGACCCTGGCCCTGCTCTTCCCCGAAAAGATCCGCACCCTCGAAGTGGACTACGTCACCACGCCCGACCTCTGGAAACTGCGCGTGTGCCGCTACCGGCGGGAAAGGTCCCAGGGAGAGCCGGTGCTGCTGGTACACGGGCTCAACGCCAACCAGAACAACTTCACCGTTCCCGCCGACGCCAACCTGGCCGATTACCTGGCCGAGCGCGGCTATGACTGCTGGACCGTGGACCTGCGCGGCACGCGCAGTTCCCGGCCGCCTTTCGCGCAGGGGCGCGACACCGTAGCCGTCGAGGATTTTGTGTGGCGCGATTTGCCCGCCGTCATCGGCCACATCCAGAAGGCCACCGGACGCGCCAAGATTCACTATGTCGGGCACTCGCTCGGCGGTTTCCTGCTGTACGCCTACGTGCAGGCGCACGGCGCCGACCGGATCGCCTCCGGCACGACGCTCGGCGCGCCGACCCAGTTCAACGATGTGGTGCCCGCCGTGCCGAAGTTCCTCGTGCAGGCAGCGCTGCGGTTCCCACGGCTCGCCGGGGCGGGACTGCGCTGCGCGCTGCCCTTTGCCAGACTGGCCGGAACCGGTATCAGCGCCTTCCCGGTCAATCCAAACAACCTGGCACCCGGCATGGGACTGGGCGACATGTACCCCATCATCGAGGACCCCGCGCCGCTGGTGCATGCAGAGGTGTTTGGCTGGGCCGAACGCGGCGAGATTGCCCTGCGCCAGGATTCGCTCAACCTCACCAAAGGCTATGCGGAGATGAAGTTCCCGCTGCTGGCCATTTTCGCGCCGGCCGACCCCTTTGTGCTGCCCCAGGCCGGCAGGGCGTTCTTTGACAGCATCAGGCACGGCGACAAGAAGATGCTCGTCTGCTCGCGCGAGAACGGGTGCGGCGAGGACTACAACCATTGCGACCTGGCCTTCGGCCGCGAGGGCGCGCGCGAAGTCTTCGAGCCGATCATGCAGTGGATCAAGGCCCACCCCGCCCCCGATGCCGTGAAGCAGGCGGTGAAACCCGTTGCGGCAAAGGCAGCCGAAGTGAAAGCAGCCGAGGCAAAGGCCCCCGCAGCGGCCAAGGAAGCCGTCGCGACCAAGGCCCCCGAAGCCGCCAAGGCAGCGGTTGAGGCGAAGCCCGCCGCCTTGGCAAAAGAGTCCGCAGCCGCCAAAACTCCCGTCGCCGCCAAGGCGACGCCCGCAGTGAAGACCGTCACGGTACCGAAGAAAGCACCGGCGGCGAAACCGGCCGCGGCACTGACGGATGGGAAGCCGGCGAAGGCACCCGCCGGCAAGAAGGCGGCAACCGTGAAGCAACCGGCGCCAGTCAAGGAAGCGGTGTCGGCAAAACCGGTCGCGGCTGTGAAGAAGGCCGCAGCCCCCGCCAAGAACAAGGCCGCGGCAAAGGCCAAGCCCGCGCCCGCGAAGCCCGCCGCAAAGGGCACAAAGGGGTAGTCCAGTGGAAACCGGAATGAACCGGCGGCAGTTTCTGTCGCGCACATTGGCTGCAGCACCGGTGGTGGCGTTGGCTGCAACGGGTGCCGCCGTGGCCGATCCCGTCAAGGCACCTGCGGTTTGTCTGTTCTCCAAGCCGCTCCAGTCCATGAACTGCAAAACGCTCGCCCAGGCCTGCAAATCCGCGGGGCTGGACGGCGTGGACCTGACCGTGCGGCCCGGCGGTCATGTCGAGCCTGACAAGGTCGACACCGACCTCCCCGCCGCCGTGGAGGCCATCCGCGCCGAGGGCATTGCGGTCAGCATGATCACCACCAAGTACACCGATGTGAAGGGGCCCAATGTGGCGGGCGTGTTTGCGCGCGCCGCAGCACTGGGCATTCCCTTCGTGCGCATCGGCAGCCACACCTATGACGAACACGGCGCAATCGTGCCGCAGGCGGCCAGGTTCACCGAAGAACTGCGCGCGCTGGCGGCGGAGGCCGAGAAGGCCGGGGTCACGCTCGGTTATCACAACCATTCGGGCGGCAACTGTTTCGGTGCGCCGATTTGGGACCTGTGCCAGGCCATTGAGGCGGTCAACAGCCCCCGGCTGGGCTCGAACTTCGACATCGGCCATGCCACCGTCGAGGGCGCGTTCAGCGGATGGGAAATCAACGCGCGCCGCATCGCGCCGCTGGTAAAAATGGTCGCCCTGAAGGACTTTGTCTGGAAAGGCAACAAGCCCGACTGGCTGCCCCTGGGCGAGGGCCGAGTGGACACGGCGCGCGGCCTGGCGCTGCTCCGCGAATTCGGCGGATTCTCCGGCCCGGTGTCCATCCACATCGAATACAAGACCAGGAACGCCGATGCGGTCGTCGAGGACGCGCGCAAGGCCGCCGCGCTGGTGCGCGGGTATCTGGCAAAAGCCGGGTATGGAACTTGAACTGAAGATTGAGCAACTTAGGCTGATTGAATTAACGAAACCGTCTTGATCCGACTGCCTGGAACAAGGGAAAAATTTGGAGTACGGTGGCAACGACACCGCTTTGGTTTGCGGCTTGTGACGTGTCTATCCTCAGACACCATCCAGCCAAAGCGGCGTCGTTGCCGCCGCACTCCAGAATGGGTTGCATGGAACCGCGAGGAATCTGAAGATGGAAGACAGTTACCGCCGCCCGACCTGGGACGAGTACTTCATGGAAGTGGCCAACGCCATCGCCAAGCGGGCCACCTGCAACCGGGGGCGCAGCGGCTGCGTCATCGCGCGCGACCGCACCCTGCTGGTGACCGGCTACGTGGGCTCGCCCAAGGGCTTTCCGCATTGCGACGATGTGGGCCACCAGATGAAGAAAGTAACGCACGAGGACGGCTCCGTCACGGAGCATTGCGTGCGCACGGTGCATGCCGAG
>CALDSM010000759.1 GCA_937923585.1 uncultured bacterium | reverse complement strand
CACCGACTTCTTCACATTCAACTCGCTGAGTCTGGCGAACTATTTCCTGGAGACCTCCTACGGCCATTTCTGGCTGAACAACGCCGGCATTTCGGATGTCGTGACGATACAGGGAAACACCACCGACTTCGGCGTTGGCCAGACAGGCAGCGACTGGACGCGCAACGCGGACCTGGCACGGCAGATTTGCCAGGCATCAACGCTCGACTGGGCCGACCTTGACAAGAACCACGACCTGCACGTCACGCCGAACGAGGTCCAGATACTGTTCATGACGTTCATCGGAATTGGCGGTGCCACCCGGCCCAGTTCGTTCACGATCACCCACAACGACACGACCTACACCATAGACCAGCGTTTCGTTTATTTTGACACCCTGCCCGAAAACGACCCGCGCGAAGCCACCGAGGGGAACATCCGATACAACTTCTCCACCATCACCCACGAGATGCTCCACGCCCTGTTCCGTCTCCCGGACCGCTACGTGGGGCCCTACTGCGCCACGGGCGGCACCGGCGCCTACGACATGATGAGCGACAACTGCGGCGGGATGAAGCATCTCAGTATGGTGGACAAAATGAAGATCGGCTGGGCGAGGCCCAAAATCCGCATGCGCGACGGCGTGCTCTCGGAGTGTCTGAGTTTTCCCGCCTCTGAACTGCTGCCCGCCGGACTGATTGTCAATCCGGTGGCCACGGCGACCACCACGGGAACGGTCTGCCAGTATTGGGTCGTGGAGAACCGAAATCCTGCCTCCTCAACACCCGGCAACTGGGACCGGGCGCTTCCGGACTCGGGTATCTGCGTCTGGTACGTGCGCCAGTTCCTGGGCGCTACTGAAATCCATCTCATTGACGCGATGCTGCCCGACCAAGATCCGATCCTGTACGTGAACCAGGGCGCGGGCGCGCTGTTCAAGGACGTGCCCGGGGATCCCGTCGGGAGCCACGGGCTCTACCTCGCGGGCGGTGTGGCAACCTCCTACGGTTTCGGCTACATGTCGGCGGCGGGCTCCACCATGTACGCCCAGTTCTAGGCCCATGCGGCCAGCCGGTGTCGGAGGCTGAAACATGCGCAGGAGCGGGTTTACCCTGATTGAATTGCTGGTGGTCATCGCCATCATCGGCATCCTTGCAGCCATTTTGCTGCCTGCGCTGGCGCGGGCGCGCGAGGCGGCGCGCCGTTCAAGCTGCCAGAACAATCTCAAACAGTGGGGGCTCATCTTCAAAATGTACGCCGGTGAGGCGCCGGGCGCGGCTTTCCCGCCGCTGTCGGTGTGGCCGTACACGGCAATGGCACCGGCCCCCGCCACGGTCTATCCCGAGTACCTGACGGACCCGGCGATCATCATCTGCCCGTCCGACGCCCGGGACCGGGTTGGCATGCTCTACTGCTGCGACCATCCGGGCGACGCGACCTGGGGGCCGGGCAAAGACGGCAGGGCTTACCGGAAGGGTGAGGTTTGGATCGTCTCGCGCAGCTACATGCTGCAGAAGAGCTACCTGTACCTGGGCTGGTTCTTTGATCAGATTGAACGCCGCCCCGAATACGAGGCGCGGCTGGGCGTGTGCGCGCCCACGCTGTCCGCCGCCTTCAGCGTGGCGTTCCCCGGCCTTGACCCCGGCCTGGTGGCCGCGGTGAACAGCATGGACATTCCCAAACAGATGGCACAGGCGCTCGAAACGCTGCTGCCCAGGCTGGCGGGTTCGCTGCTGGACCCCGCGTCGGCATCGCTCCGCGATGAGGCGCTCCGCGCGGTGGACCATGACCTGGCCGTTCATGCGCCGAACGGCAACGGCGGCGGAAGCACCGTGTACCGCCTGCGGGAGGGTGCGGAACGATTTCTGATCACCGACATCAACAACCCGGGCGCGGCAAACACGGCCCAGGGCACGGTGGCGGTTATGTGCGACCTGTTGTCCAACAGCCCGGCCATAGACGCCTTCAACCATGTCCCGGGCGGCTGCAATGCGTTGTTCATGGACGGCCATTGCGAGTTCTTGCGGTATCCGGGACAGCGTCTGGTTACCCCCGCCATGGCCACGCTCCTGGGTGCGGTGGTTGCGGCGTTTGACCACTGAGAAATAATGGAGGTTGACCCCATTCTGCGGACGCGGGGTTGCCTTATGAACACAGCCGGCAGGGATGCCGGCGCTCCCAGTGCGCTTCGCTGCGGAGTCGCCACGGCGACATCCTATCCCGTCTTCTTCGCCGCCAATGCGGCGAGACTGCGGAAGTCAACGAGTTCCTGGTAATCGCAGAGGGTGCTCATGGCCGTGCTGGTCACGGAGATGCCGCTCTCGACCACGGCAGCGATGGGATTGAGCCCGCCGCCCAGCACGAGGCCGACCCGCCCGCTTGCAACGGGAACATCCAGCAGCGGCTGGTTCGGGCTGCCCATGGCGAGCACGCCGCCCAACCCGGCATCCTCCGTCTCGCGCGTGATGCGCAGCACCTCGGGCAGCGCCACGGCGGGCACCTCTCGAAAACTGGCGCCAACAGTGCCTTCTCCCGTCTGCGCGGCCGGCAACACCCGGGTCATATGGCCGCGAATGAAGATCTCCAGCGGGTCCAGCGAGGAACCGTCGTAGGTGATGATTTGGGTGAACCGGCAGGGATGCCCCCCGCTCAGTTCGAGCAGGCCCCCAAAACGGGAATGGGTGGCAATGTTGGCGTGCAGCAGCACGCCGTTCATGCTCACGCTGCACACTGTGCCGATGCAGGCGCAGTTGGGCGGGGTGCGGAAACCGCCCACCAGTTCGCCCGGCAGACCGACCACGGCCAGCCGCCCCATGCCCAGCCGTGCCCGGAACACCTCGTACAGAATGCGAATCGCGGGCTTGAGATCGCGCAGCGCCACGGTGGAGACGTTCATAATCACCCTGCCCCGCCGGGTCGCCAAATCGAAATCCATCTGATACGCGAGCGAGTCCACTTTGGCGGCAATGAAGCCGACCTTGTCCACAACCAGCGCGCCGTCCAGTTCGGACAGGCCGCGCTGCGTCAGCCTGCGTCCGCGGCGGCCCAGATTCTCCGTCCAGCCCAGTTCATCCGTCTGGGCGAGGTAGTTGCGCACGGCGCGCTCGCTGAGTTCAATCCCCGCCAGTTCGAGCGCCTTGGCTATGCGCTCGCTGCCAAGGCTCGTCGGGGCATCGTGCAGGATGCGCAGAATGGCCACCATGCGGCGTTTCGTTTTGATGTCCATGATTACCGTTTTCCATTGCCTGCGGCGTTGTCCAGCCTGCCGAGCGCGCTGCGCGCCTCCGCCAGTGCCGGGTTTATCTTCAGTGTTTCTTCAAGGGCGGCCCGCGCTCCAGCGGTGTCGCCGGAAGCCTCCAGCGCCAGCCCAAGGTGCAGTCGCGGCACGGCCGCATTCGGATGACCGTCCGCCATCCGCCTCCACAGATCCACGCGGGCCGCCCTTTCCCCGCGCGCGTCGAGGATCGCATCCATGCGCGCCGATGATTTGGGCGATTCGGGTGCCCCGTCAACCACCGTACGGTATTCGTCAAACGCGGCCGCGCTGTCACCGGCCGCTTCAAGGGCCGCAGCCAGGTCCGCCCGGTAGCCCAGCACGTCTGGGGTAAGCGAGAGCGCCATCCTCAGCGCGGCCACAGCACCGGACGCGTCACCGGACTGCATGCTCCTTTTCGCGGCCTCGGCGCACGCCCCGGCCGCCTCTCCCGGACCGCCAGACCCGGATTTCGCCGCCTCTTCGATCAGAGCGCACCCCTCCCCCCCGTTTCCCCGGGAAACAAGCAGTGCGCCCAACCGAATCTTTGCCGGCACGTGTCCGGGGTCACACTTCAAAGCATCGCGATAGGCGGCCTCCGCCCCGACCATGTCCCCAAGCGATTCCAGAAGGCCGGCCCGAATGGCCGCATCCGTGCATGCCGACGCCGCAAGACTTGTGCGGGCCCGCGCAAGCACAACACCGGCACCGGTGTTGTCCCCGGCCGCCAGGCGCGCCTTCGCCGCGGTCGCGCACGCTGCCGCCGCCAGGTCGGCGAGTTCGGGTCGCGCAGAGACCGCCTCTTCCATCAGGACAAGCCCCCCTTCAATATCTCCGCGAACCGCGCGCAGCTTGCCCAGCTGAATCTTGGCGGTTCCATGGCCGGGTTCCCGCTGCAGGACGGCCTGACAGGCCGTCTCGGCTCCGCTCAAGTCCCCGGCATCTTCGAGTGCGGTGGACAAGTGCATCCGGGGAACAACCGCATCGGGAGAAGCCTCAGCCAGGCGGCGCCAGACATCGCCCCGCAGTGCGGATTCGCCCCGCCTCTCAAGCAGCATGTCAATGCGCGCCGCAAAAGCCTGCGATTCGGGCGACTCGGCCATTGCCGCGGTGTATTCCGCCAAGGCGCCCCCGTCATCCCTTGCCGCCTCCAGCGCCTGGCCGAGCGCCATCCGGTAGTTCGGCTTGTCGGACGAACAGGCAATGGCGCGCCTGAGCGCCACCGCCGCACCGGGCGCGTTTCCCGCCTTCATGCATGTTTCCGCTATGGCGGAGCAAGCCTCCGCCACGCGGTCTATCATTCCGGGATTTGCGGCGATGACTTCGCCGAAAAGGGCAAGCCCCTCTTCGATCTGCCCCCAGCCGGCCAGCAACCGCCCGAGCAACAACTTCGAGGGAACATCCCCGGGGGCAAGCCTCAGCGCGGCGCGGCAGGCCGCCTCGGCCTTCGCCGGGTCGTTGGACGCGCTGCGTGACCGCGCAGCGGCGGCACACAGACTGCCCGTCTGTCTGGCAAGTTCAGTGTCCCCGGACGGGATCATCGCCGCCAGGCGCAGGGCGTCCCCGACATCGCCCTGGTCAACCCGGACCGAGATCAGCCCAAGCAGACATTCGCGGTCTTGCGGGTCCATTTCCAGTCCGCGCGCAAAATCCGCCGCAGCCCTCTCCCAGTCGCCCACGCGGTGCCGGGCCGCGCCCGCGCGGCTCCAAGGCAAAACACCCCGTTTGCCTCCCGCGCCAATGGCCTCCCACTGTTCGGCCAGACCGCCATGGTCGCCAAAGCGCATGAAACAGGCATCTATTCCGTCCGCCGCGGCCCGGCAATAGAGCGGAATTTCCAGCAGTCCCACATAGGCATCCAGTGCCCTCTTCGGGTCCAGTTCGGCAAGTTTGTGCAGCGGTGCCAGGGGCTCGTATTCTTCCCCGTCAGGACCGGGAATGGACATGGGGGAAATGTGCGCCCCGGCCACTAAACCGTCCGCCGAAGGAGGGGCATCCCTCCATGCGCGGTATTCGGCAAGCACGTCTTCCCGGCCGAGAAACGGCTTGTAGACCATTCGCGCCCGACGAGAACAGGCCTTTCCGGCCTCAGGAGGTTGAATCACGAACTGCCAGTCCCATTCCACGGCGCGGGTGTTATCCTCACAGTCGCGAAGCACAAAGCGCGTGTCTTCGGGACGGTCAAACATCAGAATGAACGCCATCATGTCACTGTCGGTCGCATCATTCTGGTCGCCGTCAACCAATCCATAGTAGACCGGCTCCGAGAAGCTGACCTCTTCAACGGGACCGGGCCCTGCCATGCCATTTGCCGCCAGCCCTTTCTGTCCCGGCACCTGCATGCCATGCACGACACCGCGTTCGCCAGGATTGTCGCCGAACGACACCCAGCCTTCCGTGCCTTCCCGGACACCGGGGAAATGAATGGCCGGCCCGCATGCGCCGCGAACATGCGAGACCCATGTGAACACCAGCGGCGCAGGGTGACTTCCGGCACCCTGAGGCGCCACCTCGAACAGTATGTCCACAGCATTCTTCCCGGAAAGCGTGTGACGCATCCGGCATTCCAGCCGGTCTCCCGAGACCCAGATCGGCCACCGCGCCTCCACACTGGCGGTGGAAGGCATGCGCACATCCATTTTCGCGGGGGGACCGCCGTCGGTGGACGGCATCAGTCCGGCCGGACAGTTGTTCAAGACGGTCCAGGGACAAAGGCTGGGCGCAGCAAATATGGGTGCATAAGGATGTTCGACCGAAGACAGGAAAGTCATTCCCGCGAGGACCTGCATGTGCTCACGCTGCGTTCCAAACCAGCCGCGGAGATCGCCTGCGCCCAGGGGAACACGGCTCACGGACAATCCATCCGCCATGAACGATGCCCCCGCGGGGATGCCGTATATCACATAGTCTTCATTGTCGAACACATGTTTGCTAAACGGAAGGCCGTGGGCGCCGAGCAGCGTCTCAAATTCCGCGGCGGGACGGCTTTCTATTCCAGTTACGCACCACACCTTAACCCCCCGCGCATGCCATGCCGCAAGTTCTTCCAGGTCCCGTTGAGACCAAGTCTCTTTTCGGACGGTCTTTGCGGGCGTGACGGGCAACAGCATCTCAATCATGCCGGAGAACCCGGATGGAGGCGGGGAGAAGGCCACGAAGTAGTCTTCCCGCTTCACCTCCCGGGCCAAAAAACGGGCAATTCCGGTCCAACAAAAACGCTGGGGACGATTGCACAAGGTTTGGTTCAGCAAAGAGACGTTCGTCAGCATCAGGGTCGCGGCCAGGACAATCTGAAGCGCCCGCGTCCGCAGCATGGTCACCACGCAAGCCATCAGTATGGGCACGGCAGCCGCGCTGCAAATCGCGTAGCGCGGGACAAAGCAGTGGTTGGAGAGTTCGGTAACGACGGCAAGCAGTGCCGGCGGAACGAAGATCGCAAGGACAAGAAGAAACACGCCCTGCATTTCATGGCGTGAACCGTGCCGGTCCGCCCCCGGCGCGGAGGCCTTTCGGAAAACCAGCCGCTCCGCCACGAGCATCGCGATTGCCGCGAAGAACTGGGTGATTATGACCGTGCCCATGACGCCGGACTTGCCGACAATGGGACCGACCCAGGTGTATGAAGCGCCGGCCAGCGCCTTGAGCATGTCAGCCACGCCATCCCATGACAAGGGCGGCATAAACGCGCCGGCCATGGCGCTGCGCATGTTCACAAAGTCGCAGGTATACAGCCACGCTCCCACCACTGCGGCCACTGCGGCGTGGGAAAATGCCCAGGGAAGGAGAACCTTTCGCCGCCGGTGGCAGGCGAGAAGGAAGACTGCCTGCGCCACAAACAGCAGATTGGCGAACAGATGCGACATGCCCAGCAGCACGTCCACCAGAAAGTTCAGGCTCCAGGAGCGCCAGCCGGGTCGCTCCACCCCCCGCAACAGCGTCAACAGCGAAAGAAGGCCCAACAGTTCTGTGAGCGGCTAATTCCGGATTTCCAGGGAGTAGTACACATGCAGGGGCGACGCCGCCAGCAAAAACATTGCCCAAAGCCCGGTCCAGGTTCCCCGCAGTTTCCGTCCAATGAAGAACACCACCACAACGGCTGCGGCGCTAAACAGGAAGGACAGCAGGTGAAGGCTGAGGACTGTCAGTCCGACGACACGTGACCAGGCAAACTGGAGCAGAAAATAGACCGGTGTCACCG
>CALDSM010000758.1 GCA_937923585.1 uncultured bacterium | reverse complement strand
GGCGAGGGCTGTTCCAAGAATGCAGAGCGCCTGCACCAGCAGGGGCGGCGGGGGGCTGCCGCCACCCTGCCAGGCGTCCAAATCCATTCCCAGGAAATAGACGGTGCAGGACCCGCACAGCAGCAGGCAGAGTCCTGCCAGCACGCGCAGACAGCGCTCACCGGCATGTCTGTTTAGGCCGTTCATCTTCACGCTTTCCGAGTTGGTTGGCGGCATTAAACCATCTCCACGTCGTTTTCCAGACCGGAACCCGGCCGCCATGCTTCACATCCGTAATCGCGGGATGGTGCCGGCTGTTGGGTCAGCGCCGTCCCAGGCGGGCAACGGAAGTCTTATGCGGCCGTTATGCATGGGGCTGTGCCTGTTCGCGCCTCCCAAGAGCCGAACCCGCACCGATTGGCAGTGTTGGACGGGCTTGCCGTACCGCCCGTCGAAAACGCCGTCGGCGTGACGCCGCACGAACGTCCGGTGAATGTGCGGACAGGAGCACCCCCGGTCGCGGCTGCAAGCCGTGTCACCGTGATGGGCAGTCCAAAGACACTTTTTCCACGGTGCGCCCGTGTCATACTCCGACTCCTTTTCCAGATACAGACCGAGGATACACAGTTCACCGTCTTCATACATCAGGGAAAAGGGAGTCTGTCCCGTGAACACATCCGGGATAAACACGGAGCAGCATAGCCGCAACCAAAGACTTGGGAAGAGAAGGCAAGGCAACGCAGAGGCGCAGGGAACGCAGAGAAGCGCGGAGCGGAAAGCAGATGCAACCAAAGAGCAACAGGACACGCATGTGTTTTGCACACAGTGGGTTGCAGAGCGGATATGGTGAACTTCTTCGAAGGAAGACAGGAAGAAGACAAATAGAAGTACGGGGCGGTGATGATTCGCAGCATCCAGACACTGCACGCGCGCCGCTCCCGTGCTTCGCCGCCGTTCAAGCCAAGACCGTGCGGATTGCGGGCTGTTCGGCCCGCATTGCCGGTCAAGAAGAGCGTGGTCTACTTCACCACGGGACGCAACACCATGTTGCGGTACTGCACCGCCGTATGGTCGCCCTGCAGGTAGATGGGACCGGGGCGTGTCTGGTCGGACCAGAGCGCACCGCCGGTGCATCCGGCTATCGGCTGGTTGTCAATGATGGTCTGGCCGTTCAGCTTGACAGTGACATGGCGGTCTGCCAAGGTGATGTCCAAGGTCTGCCATTCCCCGGCAGGCTTCTCCGCGGCGACGGTCGGCGTGATGCGGCCGTAGACCGCGCCCATGTTGTGGCAGTCGAGCGGCTTTCCGAAACTGTCTATCACCTGTATCTCATAAATGCCGCGGAGGTAGACACCACTGTTTCCGCCGGCCGGCACCTTCACTTCGGTGGTCAGGTTGAAGTCCTCGAAGTCTTGGATGGTTTGCAGGTTCCCGTAGCGAATCCAGGCCTGACCCTCTTTTTGCGCGGGGTCATTGGCGAGCACGCCGTCCTGAACGCTCCAGCCGTTCGTCACATCCTTGTCCACGGGCACCCAGCCCACGGCCGCACTGCCGTCCGGCTTCTTCACGCCCAGCGCGGACCAGTGCGCCCCGCCGATCACCGCCCAGCCTTCCAGATTCCCGCCGTTGGTCAGCGGAACAGGCTCACCGAAATGAATCTTCGACAGGTCCGGCGCAGGCGGCAGGGGCGGCGTGCGCGTGCCGGTGAATTCATCCCTCCACACGCCGGTGCCGTCGTTTGAGGGCTGCGACAGGAACCCGTGCACTGCATCACCCGAAATTGTGGCCGTCAGCGACACCGGGTGCGTCACGGTCCGCGTCACTTTGCCTGAAGTGTCGCGCACTTCCTCATTCCACACGCGCAGCGCACACAGCGTTTCCCCGTCCATCCACACCCGCGTCTGCGGTTCGGGACTCCCGCCCATCCACAGCAGCGTGCCGTCAAGATATCCCTCCGCCTGCCGCACCTCCAGCCACCCGGCCCCGCCGGAAGTCGGTGTCAACGCCCACGACCCGATGAACGGGTTCTCAGCGGCGAAGGGGGAGGCGGACAACGACAAGACAATGAATACGCTGTAAACGGCCACACGACACTTCAACATAACAAGAACTCCATGCTCATTTGAAAGCTGCCTGGAGCGGTGCGCTCCGCCTAAACTCAATCACGGCCTCTCCGCGTTCCTCTGCGTACCCGGCAACTACTCGCTGAAAGCCCCCAGGTTCATCTCGGCGGTTTCGGCGCGGCAATGATGCCGTACAGTTCCGGGCGCCGGTCGCGCAGATGATTGTCGTCCTTCGCGCGGCTCAGGTCGGCGTCGCAGACCAGCACGCCCGGCGTGTCGGATTCCCCCTTGGCCGCGATGTCACCCTTCGGGTCCACCACAAAACCCACATTGGGATGGGCAAAGGCGATGAAGCACTGGTTTTCATAGCCCCGTGTGCGCATCCACCACTCGTTGTCCTCGCCGTGCATGCCGTAGGTCGGGTTGAGTATGAGCCGCGCGCCCTTGAGGCGCAGCGTGCGCGCCGTTTCCGGCCAACGGCGGTCGGCGCAGATCATGATGCCCACCCTGCCCCATTCCGTGTCCCACACCGGCAGTGAATCCCCGGCGGTGAACTGCAAATCGTGCGTCTGGAGGTGGGTCTTGTGGTATACACCGACGAGTTTCCCGGCCCGGTCCCAGAGTCCCGCCGCGTTGTAGATGCCGCCATGCTCCAGCGACGTGAACCCGAAACAGACATACATGCCGTACTCCCGGGCCATTTCGCCCACGCGCCGGAGATAGGGGCTGGTGTCCGGGTCCTGTGCCACGCCGCGCAGTTTCTCCGGCGTGGAGGACTTGTCCGGCGCGGCATAACCGTCGAGCCAGCATTCGGGAGTCACGAAGATGTCCGTCTTCTTCGATGCCGCCTCCGCCGCCATGCGGAGAAACACGTCGAAGTTCTGTTTCAGGTCCCATTTCACCGGGACCCCGCGCATCAGCGCCAGCCGGACTTCCTTCTTGGCGGACGCGTTGTCCGGTGCCGGGACGGTGTCCGGTGCGGCAATCTGCTCCACACCCGCATGCCACCAGGCCCCCAGCGGCTTGATGCCCATGCTTTCAAGCGCATTGTTTCGTGACGCCTGAGACGGCACGATGTCACGGACGATCATGGTGTCCGCCAACGCCGGAGCCTCCTCCAAAACGGTTCCATCAGGGGCCACGAAACGGCTCTGGCCCAGGCTCGCCGATGCGGTCTCGCCCAGCGGACCGACCCCGTTGCTCTGCACGACCCAGATGTTGTTCTCCACGGCGCGCGCGATCAGTTGCGCCCGATAGCCCTCCATCTTTTGGAGTGCCTTGGGCAGGGAGTTGATCTCGTAGCTGAGATAGAAGCACACCTGCGCGCCCCGCAGCACGGGGATGCGGACCAGTTCCGGGAAGCGCTCGTCGTGGCACAAAATGATTGTGCATGGGATACCGTCAATCGCGAAGAACGCCAGATGATCGCCCGGTTCAAACCACGGTTCGGGCACCATCTTGTGATACCGCGTGATCTCGCCGCCGTCCGGCCCCACCAGGATCGCCGAATTGTGCGGCCGCGCCGTGCCCGACGGCGTGGCGCACCCGTAGAACACGTAAACGCCCGCCTTCTTCGCCCCCACCGCGACCTGTCCCATGGCTCCCTCCAGCCGTTTCCAGTCCAGTGCGGCGATGGTGTCTTTAGAGAACCCGCTCAGTGCCGTTTCCGGAAACAGTGCCATCCGCGCTCCAGCCTTTGCCGCCGCGTCAATGCCGCGCAGTATTCGCGCAAGGTTCCGGTCCAAATCGGCCGTCACCTCCATCTGCACGGAGGCCACGCGCAGCGTGTGCGGCACCACCGGCGGCTCCGCCGCGCACAATAGAGCGGGAACAAGCAAGGGTATCAGCGGCAAGAACATGTGCACACGCTCCTCGTTTTGGACGCCGTCCACGCGGAAGAAGGATAGCACACGCCGGTCCCGGCCCACCTCCCAAGGCTTCCATTCCGGGGTGTAAAAGATCCCCTTTGGCGTGCGCCTTGGGTATAATGGCGTTCGTCGCAAAGGTGACGGGGACAGGTGTTTGGCCTGCCGACTTCCCGGCACCCCACACTTATGGACGCGCAGGAAGGCCGCCCCAATGAGCATGAAAAAACTGGTTCTCTTTGCTTTCAAGTTCGGCATGGTGGGGGCGCTGTTTACGCTCATCTTCCGGCCCGAGTGGCTGGGATTCAGTGAGGGGCTCTTCGGCGGGGTGAAGGTTGTGGACGTGCTGCGGGAGATGCGCAAGGTCAGCGGCACGGGCTGGGGTGTGTTCGTCTTCTGGATGGCCTGCGCCACGGCGGTCAAGCTCCTCGGAATCCTGTGCGGCATCCTGCGGTGGAAACTGCTGCTGCGCGGCCAGGGGCTGCGCATGCCCTTCGGCCTCATGGCATACCAATGGTTTCTGGGCCGTGCCGCGGGCCTGGTCATGCCCGGCACCACGGGGCTCGACGGCGTGCGCCTGATCGAGTCGTCACGTTACACGCGCGACCCGATCAAGTGCGCGACCGTGATAGCCATCGAAAAGCTCACCGCGATCATCTCGCTGTCGCTGCTGGTCTTCGCCACGTTCCCCCTCGGTTTCCGCTACCTCAAGATCAACGCGCCCATGCTGGCCGTTATCATGGCGGTGCTGGCCTGCGGCGTCGTGGGCAGCCTGCTGCTGCTGCTCAACCCGCGCATTATCCAGGTGTGCGTGGCGGTGATTCCGCTTCCCGGCAAACTCCGCCGCATCGTGAACCGTCTCGGCGACGCGGTCACGGCCTACGCGGGGTCGCGCATGTCGCTGCTGCTGGCGGTGCTGTTCGGCGTGGGCGTGCATCTGGGCATTTGCGCGTGCTTCCAGTGCACCTTTATGGCGATCCGCGCGCAAAACGCATCCGTTGCCGACATCTTCTTCGTCGGCCCGCTCATGATTACCGCGTCCATACTGGCGTTCACCGTGTCCGGGCTGGGCGTGCGCGAGGTGGCCTTCGGCCTCGTGCTCGGGCCCACGGCGGGCACGGCCACGGCCATTCTCGGCGGTCACCTCGAACTGTGGGCCGGCGAGATCATTCCGTTTGTCCTGAGCATTCCGCTGCTGCTGCTCGGCGGCGGTCTCCGCGACAAGGCGCGGGCCGACGCGGCAGAACTGGCCTCCATCCCCTCGCCGCCGCCCTCCGCCGCCATTCCGCCGGACAAGGTGGCCGAATACCGGCGCAAAATGGCCGCAACGCTGGCCGCGTCGGGGTTTGGCGGGCTGCTCGCCGGGATGACCGTGGCGCTGGCCGAGGCCCTGTGGCTGCGGTACAGCCTGGGAAGCGGCATTGAGGACACGGGCCTCTTCGTCTGGGGACCCGCCGCCTACGGGCTGTGCTTCGCGGGCATCGGCCTGGGCATCGGCGCGGGGCTGGTGTTTCTCTATCTTCTGCTCGACCGCTTTGCGGGATGGGCGTTCAGCTTCGCCGCATCCGCGGCGGCGGTGCTGGGTTTGGGCGCCGCGGTGATTGGCCTGTTCCGGTACCAGCGCGATGTGCTGGCCGGGCATGCCCTCACCCAGCGCGACCTGGCCATGGTGGCCTGCATCGCCGGCGCGGTAACGCTGTTCTGCTTTGTCTCGGCCTATGTCAAGGCGGCTGTTGCGGGACGCATCACGCGGCAGCGCGCGCTGCCGCTGCTCGTGCTGGGGGTGGCAGGCTGGGCGCTGGTGCTGGGCATCGGCGCGGTGCTCGGGAAGACACTGAAGACCGAAGTGGCGGCCAGGACGTTTGCCCCCAAAGCAAAGGCCGCCGGGCCGAACATTATCCTGTGCGCCGCCGACGCGCTGCGCGCCGATTATTTGCGGGTCTATTCGCCGGAAGCAAAAGCGGCGACCCCGGCGATGGACGCCTTCGCCAAAGACGCGGTGACTTTCCGCCAGGCCTTCGCGCAGGCCTCGTGGACCAAGCCCTCCTTTGGCACCATCTTCACCGGCCGCTACCCCGAGGCGCACCGCGCCACGACCAAGACCGGCATGCTTTCCGCGGAAATCCCCACGCTGGCCGGAGCGCTGTCCGACGCGGGCTATTACGCCAGGGGCTTTGCGAACAATCCCAACATCATGACCGTCTTCGGGTTTGACCGGGGATTCAGCGACTACACCGACCTGAAGCCCGAGCCGCTGTTCGGCGCGAGCGACGCCTCCATGCGGCTGGCCCTGTACCAGGTCATGCGCAAGGTCTTCCTGACGGCCGAGGGCAAGGTGCGGCGCGGCAGGCTGCGCATCACCGACTTCTACCAGCCCGCCGAAACCGTCACCGACGAGGCGCTGCGCTGGGTGGACAGCGGTGCGCGCCCCAAGGACGCGCCCTTCTATCTGTTTCTCCATTACATGGACACACACGACCCATTTATGGACTACAACAACCCCGGCGTCGGCTATGCCCGCGCGCGGATGGAACATCCCGACCCGGACAAGTATCTCGACAAGATGCGCAACGCCTATGTCAGCGACATCGAGCACCTGGACACGCATCTCGCGCGGCTCCTCGACGGGCTCAAGCAGCGCGGGCTCTATGACAACACGCTCATTGTATTCACCGCCGACCACGGCGAGGAGTTCTTCGACCACAACGGGTGGTGGCACGGCCAGACGCTCTACAACGAGGTCGTGCAGGTGCCGCTCATCGTCAAGCTTCCGGGCAATGCAAGGGCCGGCGAGTCCAACGGGGATCTGGCGCGCCTGATTGACCTGGCGCCCACCATGCTCCAGTTTGCCGGGCAGCCCCCGGTGTCCGGCATGTCCGGCCAGCCGCTCTTCGACGGGCAGGGCAATTTCAGCAACGCAGGCATTGCATGGTCCTACGCCGAGAACGATTTCGAGGACAACATCCTGCAGGCCGTGCGCAGCGGGGAGAACACGCTGATACACGCCAATGAGGAAAACCCGCGCGGCACCAAGCCCGTCGAACTGTACGACCGCAGGGCCGACCCGGCGGAAAAGGCCAATCTGGCCGGGAAGCCCGAACTGGCGGAAACGCAGCAGCAGTTGGACAAGGTGCTGGCCGATTACCGGCGCGCCAGCGCCGAAAACGCCCCCGAGCCCGCCGCCCCGGCGCAAATGGACGCCGCCACCGTGGAACAATTGAAGGCCATCGGGTACCTGAAATAACGGCGTCTCTTTGGCCCCGGAGGGGCCGCACAACAGTAGCCCAGGGTGACCGAAGGGAAACCGGGGTCAACTATTCTCGGAAGTCGGCTCTTTTGAAGTTCCGCCCTGCCCGCGTATACTGGATATGGTTGCGGCGACACCGCCGCGCAGGTCAGATAATCAACGGCGGGAGTCATAGGTCATGAAAGAAGAATCATCCCTGTCGCGGCGGAGTTTCCTGCGCCGCAGTCTGGCGGCCAGCACGGCATTTGCCGTGCCTGTCATTGTTCCGGCGTGCGCGCTGGGCCGGGCAGGGCGTCCCGCGGCAAGCGAGCGCATCGTGCTCGGGCACATCGGCGTCGGCGACCGGGGCTCCTACCTGCTGAGCGAGACGATTCAGATCAAGGGCGCGCAGGTGGCGGCCGTGTGCGACGTGAAGCGCGACCGGCGCGAGGCGGCGGTCAAGATGGTCAACGACACCTATGAGACCACCGGCTGCGCCCTGTTTAACAACTCCGAGGAACTGATCGCGCGCAAAGACATTGACGCCATCGTGGTGGGCTCGTGCGACCACTGGCACGTGCTGCACTCGCTGGCCGGGATACGCTCAGGCAAGGGTGTGTACGTGGAGAAGCCGCTGGGCCTCACCATTGAGGAGGATCTGGCGCTGCGGAAGGCCGTCCACAAGCACGACGGCATCTTCCAGTTCGGCACGCAGCAGCGGTCGGCGCACGAGTTCTGGCAGGCCTGCAATCTCGTGCGCAACGGGTACATCGGCAAGCTGAAGGAAATCCAGGTGTGGGCGCCGCCCAGTTCCGCCGGCGGGCCGACCGACCTCGCGCCCGTGCCCGACACGCTGGACTACGACCGCTGGCTCGGCCAGGCGCCCTTCAAGCCGTATACGCTCGAGCGCGACTCGAACAAGTGGTGGTGGCACATCTCCGACTACGCCACCGGTTTCATTGCCGGATGGGGCATCCACCCGGTGGACATCGCGCTCTGGGGCGCGGGCGACCTGTGCCGTACACCCTGCACGATCGAGGGCACGGGCGTCTTCCCGACCGAGGGCGTGTGCGACTGCGCCACCAACTGGAACATCAAGCTCGAATACGACAGCGGCGTGCTGGTGGACTTCCGCGCCGCGCCCGCGCCGCCCGAATGGCTCCAGAAATACACCAACGCGGACACGGGCCACGGCACGGCGTTTATCGGTGACCAGGGCTGGGTGCATGTCAAGCGCGGCGAGATCAACACCTCGCCGGGCGAACTCGCCAAGTTCAAGTTCCCCGACACGGACAAAGTGCGCCTCTACGAAAGCAAGCACCACCTCCGCAACTTCGTGGACTGCGTCCGCGACCACAAGCCCACCGTCGCGCCCATAGACGACGCTGTCGAGGCCGACCTGTTCTGCATCAACTGCGACGCGGCGATAAGGCTCAAGCAGAAGCTGCGCTGGGACCCGGCCAAGGAGAAGTTTGTCGGCGCGGGCGCGGACGAGGCGAACAAGCGGCATTCGCGAGTCATGCGCGCGCCCTGGACACTGAAAGAGGTGTGAAACAGGCGGGCCCGAACGTCATCGCACCCATCCGCAGCAGGGGCGACGCCGCAAGCGTCACCCGATGTCAGCCTTGGGGTCACGTGTTGTATCCTCGGGTTTCCCTGACCGTTTTTGGGGTGCCCTTACAGGGCAAACCAAAAGGCGCTTTCAAACCCAGGGGCGCCCTTGCCCTTCGGGCGGCGGGCGACCCTGGGCTGGTATGGGTGGTCCCTTCGGGGCAACGCCTAGGCAGGCTGACGCCGAAGGCGTCTCCCGCCTGTGGTTCACGTTTCCGTACGTGGAATGGGTACCTGGCTGGCGGTTCAGGCTGACGCCGCAGGCGTCACCCAATTTCAGCCCCGGGCCGCACGCCGCCCGAAGGGCAAGTGCGCCCCGGGGTAACATGTGTTTTCCCCGTCCTGCCCTGTAAGGGCATCCCAATCCTTGTGAAATTCAATCCCACACATATTGCTCGTCGTACTCGATTTTGTGCTTCTTCAAAAGGCGGCGAAATTCGTCCTGAAATTCCATCTTCCGGTGGTGTGTCTCTTGGTTGGCGATATATGCGCAAACGCGGTCCATGTTGGATGCGCTCACACTGAACGCGCCGTATCCGCCCTGCCACCGGAACCCCCTGTATTCACAACCCTGTTCCTGAATCCAAACTGTGGCGGCGCGCTTGGTCATCTTGACTAGGTCAGCCACGGCAAGGGTGCGCGAGAGTTGGCAAAGAAAGTGCATGTGGTCGTCCGTGCCGCCGACGATTACGGCGGGGCAACCGTGGCCGCGCAGCACCCCCGCGACATACGCGTTCAGGTGATTTCGGAGAACAGGCGTGTCCAGCCATCGTTTGCGGCCTTTCGTGGAAAACACAACGTGAAGACCGAGATGGGAAAGAGACTGGGGCATGGGTGTTCCTCCTTGTATCTGGGGTGCCCTTACAGGGCAATCCAAAAGGCGGTTTCAATCCCAGGGGCACCCTTGCCCTTCGGGCGGCGGGTGACCCTGGGCTGTTTTGGGTTGTCCTGTTGGGACAACGAAAGCCCGCGGCCAAGTATGGCGTCCTGGTTCTGGCAGAACTGATAGACTGGGACGATTGTGACAAACCATTATATTATGCCGTGGTGATGCACACGAGGGAGTCACACATGTTGTACAGGTTCTCACGGCTACTGACGGCGTTGGTCGTCTCAGTAGGGCTTGTATCCCCCGCCTGCGCCGAACAGGACGGGGCCGAAAAGACGCCCTTGTCACATTCGCGGGCGTCCATCTATGTTCCCGGAGTATCGCGGGAAACCACGCCGCTGGCCCTGGCGCGCGGTCCGCATCTCTTCATTGATGACTACCTGGTTGCCGAATCGGACAACATTACCCGCGGGGTCTGCAACCCCCAGCGGGATGCCGCGATACCGAATCCCATCGTGACGGGGAAGGAAGACGGGAACTTTCAGCCCTAC
Organism: uncultured bacterium; assembly: GCA_937923585.1. Taxonomy (GTDB): domain Bacteria; phylum Hydrogenedentota; class Hydrogenedentia; order Hydrogenedentales; family CAITNO01; genus CAITNO01. Next base: position 2,880 of record CALDSM010000758.1, on the reverse strand, counting down.
ATGACGGTGCTGTGCGACGCGGTGACGGGGCGGTTTCGCATCTGGTACGGGCATCGCCGCGGGGACATGGATGCGGGCAACCAGCGCGTGGGATACATGGAATCGGCGGACGGCATTCATTGGGAACGCCCGGCGCGCGTGCTGGAGGACCCTGCGCCGATGCAGTTCGGCGTCAGCATTGTGGACGAGGGTGCGGCGTTTGCGAATCCTGCACAGCGGTACAAGCTGGGCTGGTGGAAGGATGGCGGACTGAAGGTCGCCGCGTCGCCGGACGGGCTTGTTTGGACGCCGCTGGCGCCCGAGGTCGTGCTGCACGTGAACCATGACATCACGGGGCTGTACCATGACCCGATCCGCAACCGGCACATCGCCACGATTTCCGTCTACCGGCCCGGCGATGCGTGGTCGGGTGACCGGCGCGTGACGATGCACGCATTCAGCGACGACTTCATCCACTGGAGTTCGCCGCATTACGTCGTGCTGCCGGACGACGCGCGCGACGGCGGCCAGACACAGTTCTATGCGATGGACGGCTATCTCGCGCGGGGCGGACTGCTCATCGGCATGGTGAAGGTGCTGCGCGACGACCTCAAGGCGGACAACCCGCCCAACCCGCCGGAGGCCTACGGCGTGGGCTACACCGCGCTGGCCTGGAGCCGCGACGGTGAGTCGTGGACGCGCGATCCGGCACATTTCTTCGATCCCGACCCGCGCAAGGACGCCTGGGACCATGCGCATGCATGGATTGACGAGCAGGTGCCGGTGGGCGACGAGGTGTATCTCTATTACGGCGGATATGCCCGCGGCCACAAGGTCAACCGCTTTGAGGAGCGGCAGATAGGCCTGGTGACAATAAAGCGTGACCGGTATGTGGCGCGGACAGCCGGGGCCGTGCCGGGGCGGCTGCGCACGCCGCCGCTGCTGCTTGACGCGGAGACGCTGACGGTCAACGCGGACGCTGCCTCGGGCGAAGTGCGCGTGCGCCTGCTCGACGCGGCCGGTGCGGTGAAGGAAGGGTTTGACTACGCAGACGCCCCGGCACTCACCGCCGACGGTCTGACAATGCCGGTCGCCTGGAAGGGCGCGCTGGCCTCCGTGAAAGGACAGCCCGTCCGCCTGGAATTTGAGGTCCGCAACGCCCGGCTGTACGCGTTCAATCTGGAGTGACGTCCCGCCGCCCCGCTCGCGGCCGGCACTGCGTTGCCGCCGCCGTCCTCCACATTGTCGCAACGAAAGGCTGCCCCATGGCGCGCGGCGGCAGCGCTTTTGCTACGGGGCCAGACTGACGATGCGGCATCGGCGGTTGGAATCGGCGGGACGGCACCGTACAATGGGCGCGTTGCACGAACGGCGGAACATTGTCCCCGGGCCAGGACCGCCGCAAGAAAGGATGTGTCCGATGAGAGTGACTGCCCTGCCGCTGTTGCTGTTGCTGGGCGGCATCGCCGGTTTTGCGTGGACGGACACCGTCGTGCCGGACGGCCAGTGGCGGGGTTTTGCCGCGCGGGATGAAATCCGCCCCAGTTTTGACGCGCTGGCGAACGGGCATCTGCGCATCGCCACGGACGCCCGTGAAGGGTTGGACGGACACTGGGCGCGCGTCTTTCCCGTCGAGGGCGGGAAGTGGTACCGCTTCCAGGCGTGGCGCAAAGCGGAGAACGTCCCGGTGGCCCGGCGCAGCGTGCTCGCGCGGGTTCACTGGCGTGACGCAAAGGGGAATCCCGTGCGCCGTGACGAACCCGGCGCCATCACTTTTGCGCCCGGGGTCCCGCCGGTGTCTGAGCCCGAATATCCGGGCGATGAGCCCGCCGACCCTTCCGGGTGGGTCGGGTTGAGCGGCGTCTATCAGGCGCCGAGCCAGGCATCGCAGGCCATTGTGGAACTGCATTTGCGCTGGGCGGCCAATGCCTCGGTGGAATGGCGCGATGTCACGCTCAGCCCGGCAGAGCCTCCGGCCGCCCGCAGGGTCCGGATTGCCGCCGTGCATTATGTGCCCCATGGCGGGACCTCCGGCATGGACAGTTGCCGCCAGTTTGCACCGTTGATCGAAGAGGCGGCGCGACAGAAGGCCGACCTGGCGGTGCTGCCCGAAACCATCACCGCCACCGGCAACGGGCTGTCTTATCTGGACGCGGCCGAACCGATTCCCGGCCCGGCGAGCAGCTACTTCGCCGAACAGGCGCGAACGCATGGGATGCACCTGGTCGCGGGACTCGTCGAGCGCGAGGGGCACCTGATCCACAACACGGCGGTGCTGATCGGTCCCGACGGCGCGCTCATCGGCAAATACCGCAAGGTCACGCTGCCGCGCACCGAAATCGAGGCGGGCGTCACGCCGGGTTCCGAGTATCCGGTGTTCAGCACCAGGCTCGGCCGCATCGGGATGATGATCTGCTATGACGGGTTCTTTCCCGAACCGGCCCGGCAACTGGCGGTCCGCGGCGCGGAGATCATTGCGTTCCCGGTGGCCGGCTGCAATCCGCTGCTCGCCGCCGCGCGGGCCTGCGAGAATCATGTCTATGTTGCCAGCAGCTGCTACTGCGACACCGCGCTCCACTGGATGATCACCGGCGTCTACGATCAGGAGGGGCGTGTCATCGCGCAGGCGAAGGAATGGGGCACGGTCGCCGTTGCCGAGGTGGACCTCAGCCGGCGGGTCTACTGGTCGAGTCTCGGCGACTTCAAGTCCGAGAACCCAAGGCACCGCCCGGTGGGGCTGGGCGACTGACCCCCCATGAGGCTGTATTCATACGTTGTCGTGCATGACACGGGGTTCGCGCCAAATCCTTTCTGGGGATACTGCACACTGGCCAACTGTAAACCCGCGATTCGAGATCGGAAGAGCACACGTCTGAACTCCAGTCACGATCAGATCTCGTA
>CALDSM010000757.1 GCA_937923585.1 uncultured bacterium | reverse complement strand
AAGATGTGGCAGGCGGGACGCCTGCGGTACGATGCAAGCCGCGCCCCCGGGGGAAGCCCGGGGGCGCGTTGTCGTCTGTGGTCCTGCTCTGGAAACGAAGGGTTATCTTATCCGGTAGGACATCGGCCCGTGCATCGTCACGGGCGGCATGGGCGGCGCCATCAGGCCGCCGACCGGGACGGGAACGGGAACGGGAACGGCGACGGGAGCGGGTGCCGGGGCATAGGTGACCGGTGCGGGAACCATGCGGTCCTCGTACACCTCGGGCACGAGTTCGGTGCGGGTTTCATAGAACCCGCCGCCGGTCTTCGCCCCGGTCTGCGGGTCGAAGGTTTCGGGAATCCACACCTGCTTGGTCTCGTAATGCGCCGGGGAAACCAGCACGCGCTGGTTGTAGTACTGCGCCGCAGGCTGGCCGTACCGGTAATACTGGCTGTTCTGCGCGGCCTGCGCCGCGACACCGACCAGGCCGACCACTGCATTGGCAATGCCCACGTCGCGGTAGGCCTGCGGCATGCCATAGTCATCGTAGCCGTAGCCGCCATAGCCGCCATAGCCGTGGCCGTAACCGCCATAGCCGTAGCCATTGCCATAGCCTCCGCCAATCAGCGACTGAAGGATTTGGCCGTTGCCGATATATCCGTTGCGCAGGCCTTCATTCAGCAGTCCGCCGAGATTCCCGGAGCCGCCGTGTCGCGTGTTGCCGTTCAGCAGCCCTTGGCCCAGCAGGCCGCCCAAACCCTCAAACTGGTTGCGGCCGCCGCTGTTGCGCAGGCCCTGGCCCAGTAGGTTGCCCAGGTTCTGGGAGCGGCCGTGGCCGCCGCTGCTGCGCAGCGCCTGGCCCAGCGCGTTGCCCAGATTCTGGGAGTGCCCGCCGCCCCGGATGGCACGGGACAGGTTGGGAAGGTCTATCTTGCCGCGGTGGCCGGCGGCCCCGGAGAGGGCCTTGCCAATCCCTTTGAACGAACCGCCGCCGTGATGCTTGGCGGCCCCCGCAAGGGCTTTTCCGACACCGCCCAGGTTGATTCCGCCGTGGTGCCCCGCCCACGCGGGTTGTGCGATGAAGCACAGCATTCCCGCAACCGCAAGGGCCAATCCAAACCTCATTGTGTGCGTGCGCATGGCCTGATTTCCTTTCCGTTTCCGTTCGTCGGGACCACCGGCGAAGACGACAAATTCCCTGGCAGAACGCACGCCTGCTCTGTGAACCGGCACCCACGGGGTGGCGGCGTTCCAACCGCTGCTGTGCGCGTCCTGCTGCATTCTTGATTCAACTTGTCTGACCAATGCTGTCTAATCAAACGATACCGCCGGCGAATTTATTCATCACATTTGAAAACTTCTTTTGAAAACGTCGTTTTAGTTCTCTCTTGACAGAATTTGGGCGAATATCACTTTGACGGTCTGCACCGGTCAGGGCCAAGAAGAGTGAATCTTCAGGTTCCGGTCATTTACCGGCACAGGGGGGGCGCTGCCCGGCACCTGCGGCTGGATGCGGCGCGGTGGCCGGGTGTGTATCATGTGCCGTGTGAGGGAGATACGCTTTTTGTCTGACCGGCGCCACTCTCCCCAATGCGGAATCAGACGCAGGGGCATGCTTATGAAAGCGAAGACTTGGACCATTCTGGAAAGTTTGGACAAGAAGAACCGGGCGGTACGGTGGTACGGGCTGTTCATGTCGGTGCTGATCTTGTCGAACGCGACGGCGGCCGTCATCGGCACGAACGCGGGGTTGGAGCAGCGTTACGGCGCGCCGCTGCTCTGGTTCGAGTATGCCAGTGTGCTTGTTTTCTCGGCGGAGTACCTGGCGCGGGTGTGGGCCTGCACGGCAGACCCGCGCTACGGGGGGCGTCTTGGCCGCCTTCGCTATCTCCTGTCGCCGCTTGCGGTCATTGACCTGCTTTCAATCGCGCCCTTCTTCCTCGCATTCACGGCAATGGACCTGCGCACGCTGCGCCTGGTGCGCCTCATTCGCATCGCGCGCCTGATGCGGTTTAGGGAATATCGCAGGGCGCTCGACGCCATCCGAACCGTCGTGCTTGGGCAGCGTGAGGAGCTACTCCTGTGCATGGCCATTTTCTTCATGCTCACCCTGATCAGCGGTTCCGTCATCTACTACTGCGAGAACCCGGTCCAGCCCGACAAGTTCCCCGATGTAACCGCTTCCCTGTCCTGGACCATCGGCGCGTTGACGGCGTCCGCCTCGGAGGATGTGCAGCCGGTGACGTCGGAGGGCAAGATATGCAGCTCGGTCATCTCCATCCTGGGCATTCTCATGTTCGCCCTGCCCACGGGCATCCTCAGCGCCGGATTCATGGACTATGCGAAGACGGTCCGAAAGCGGGAGGCGCACCGCTGCCCGCACTGCGGGAAGGTCATCGTGCATGAGGAGGAATAATGGGTGATCTGCAGGCAGTGCGCCGTGCATGCGGGTGACGCCATGCACGGCGTTTGCTCTACCCAGACTGGCTATTCTTCGCGTAATCCGCCGATGGGATTCGCGGGCAGTCCGGCTAAAAGCATAGCAATGAGGCACGCCATATTGGCGCAAAGGATGGCGGCAAGCAGGGCCGCCTGCAGGGGCAGCGACACCACCGTGCTTGACAGGATTACGAGCGGCAGCACCGACGCGGCGGAGGCGACGACGCCGAACAGGGTTCCGGCCAGCACGAGCGCGCCGTGTTCCAACAGCAGCAGGCGCATCACAGTGGACGGTTTGTAGCCCAGGGCATGGAACAGCCCGATCTCGGCGCGGCGCTCATAGAGGTTGCGCAGCACCACAATGCCCGTGCCACCCGCGCCGAGCACCAGGCCCAGCGCGCCGAGCACGAGGAACATGGCAAGGTAGGCTGTGATGACCGCGTAGAACTGCCGCAGCCGGTCCACCGTGGTAACGGCGTCCATGCCGTACCTGGCAAAGTCCCGGTTGAGCCGTGCGGCGGTTTCGGCGGCGCTGTCCGGATGGGCGTCCACCAGGAACGCGCGAAAACCCGCCTCGGAGGGATAGAGCCGGGTGAATGCGTCGTCGGAGATCAGCAGTGAACCTTGGAACAGGGACAGGCGCATGGGCAGGGTGCCCACCAGCCTCACTTTCACCTCGCGGCCGGCTTCATCACGGTAGGCCAGCACATCGCCGTCCGGCCCGGCCTTCTTGCCGATCCCCCATTGCGCCGTGTCACTGTCGCCGACCAGCGCCGGGATGGCCCCGTCCGAGAGCGGCGTGTCCAGTGCTCCCCAGAGGGCGGCACCCGGCACACCCTTTGCAAAGGCCCCAAGGCGGTCCAGCGCCTGCGTGTCCACGCCGAAAAGCCGCGGCTGCTGAGCGCGGTTGAGATTGAGGCACCCGGCATCGTCGCCATCGCGCACCTTGAGCGGGAGGATGTCCGCTCCCATCCGCTTCTGCAGTTCGGCGGGGACACCAAGCAACGGCACGGTGGTCTGGGCAAAGACGCCGAAGCCGCCGGTGGCCGAGTCGCGGCGGTCGGCGTGGAGCGCCATGTTCTCCTGCATGGCCGACACGGCAAAGACGAGGAAGCAGCCGCAGGCGGTCACCGCAGCGACGCTCATGCTGCGTCCGCGCCGCCGGGCGAGGTTCATCAACGCAATCTTCCACAGGCGCGGATGGCGTGAAGCGGGACGGTGTGACAAGCGGCCCAGCACCCACCCATAGAAGCCAAGTTCTGCCATCAGCAGGAGCGCGCCCACGGTGAAGAACGATTCGGCCGGATTGTCGGGCCGGACGACCCATGCCCGCGCGCCGGTGGCAATGGCGGCGCCAAGGGCGAACGCGAAGAACGCCAGCCCCCATCGCGAATCGCCGCGGTTCGACACGGCGGAAACGGAGCTGAGGTCGGCAGTGATGAGTTCGCGCGGCGTGCGGCGCGTGCCGCGCCAGAGCGCGGCGAGCAGCGTGAACAAGGCGCACAGGAAGGCGATGACCGCGCCCTTGGCCAGCGTGCCGGGCAGCGCATGGAAATGGATTTCGGCGCCGGCCACCGCGCCGGGCCACCAACGGGCCAGTGCCGCCAACAGCAGCCTCGCATAGCCCGCGCCCACGGGCGCGCCGAGCGCCGCGCCGCAGGCCGCGGCGGGCAGTGTTTCCAGCAGAAACATGGCGCGCACGCGGCGCAGCGGCCAGCCCACCGCCAGCAGCAGGCCCAACTCCGCCGTGCGCTGCTGGAGCCCGAACACATAAAGCAGGCCCAGCAGCACGAGCGCCGCGACAATCAGGAAGAAACTCATGCCGACGAAGAGGCCGCCAAAATCAATGGCCTGGTCCACGGCGCGCAGCGCCTGTTCCCGCACGGGCACAAAGCGCAGGCCGAGGCGTTCGGCGGACAACTTCGCGCGAAGCTGTTCGCGGACGGATGCCTCCGTCACGCCCGGCCCGGAAAAGCGCACGGCGGTGACCGAACCGAAGCGGTTACCCCACATCTCTTTGCCCGCCGCGAAGGTGGCGATCAGTTTGGGCGTCTGGCCGTACTGTTTCCAATAGGCCTCGTTGGGTTTGTCGGCGAGCAGCGCCTTGTCCATCGGCATGCCGATGTCCCAGTCGCGGCAGTTCTCCACGTCGCTGAGTCCCGCAAAGCGCGGTGCCAGTTCGCGTTCAATCGCCATGGCGTCCATCGGGGCGACGCTGTACACGGTGACGGCGCGCCGCTGCTCGACAAACTCGTTGAGCGGGCTGACCTGGTAATA
>CALDSM010000756.1 GCA_937923585.1 uncultured bacterium | reverse complement strand
ACGAGATCTGATCGTGACTGGAGTTCAGACGTGTGCTCTTCCGATCTCAAGCGATTCATTTGCGGTTTGGATGCGGGTTGGGACGCGGATACGGCCAATCTTGGAGTGCGGTGGCAACGACACCGCTTTGGCTGGCGCTTGGTGACAAAAAAAGTCGTGGCGGTCCATCCAGCCAAAGCGGCGTCGCTGCCGCCGCACTCCAAAATCCGCGCCGGCTAACCCTTCAGCCCGGTCATGGAAATGCCCTCGACGAAGAAGCGCTGGCACAGGGCGAAAAGCGCCAGCACGGGCACGGTCATCATGGTGGCGGCGGCAAACATGAGCGGCCATTCGGCGCCGTGGTTGAGCATGAACGCCTGCAAGCCCAGCGCCAGCGGCATCTTGTCCATCGAATGGATGTAGATGAGCGGGCCCATGAAATCGTTCCACACCGCCACCACCTGGAACAGGATGACCGCCACCACGGCGGGGCGTATCTGCGGCAGCAGCACGGTGCGGTAGGTGGTCAGCGACGAGGCGCCGTCAATCATGGCGGCCTCGTCGAGTTCTTTGGGCACGTTGCGGAAGAACTGGCGCAGCAGGAAGATGTAGAAGGGCACGCCGAACCACGCGGGCACCCAAAGCGGCTTGAACGTGTTCACCCAGCCCAGCTCGGAGAAGATCAGGTAGACCGGGGCCATGGTCACCTGCGGCGGCAGCATCATGGTCGAGAGCAGGATGAAGAACACCACTTCGCGGCCGGGCCAGTCGAAACGCGAGAACCCGTAGGCTACCAGCGGGCACACCACCGCCACGCCCGCCACATTCAGCAGCACGAGCCAGAAGGAGTTGAGGAAGTAGAGGTAGAACGCGGAGCGCCGGAACACCTTTGCAAAGTTGTCCGTCATCACCGGGTCGGGCACCAGCAGGCGCGTCATGGACGACACATCCTGCACCTGCGCCTCTGACTTGAGCGCCGTGACGACCATGCCGTACAGCGGCATGGCAAACACGAGCACGAGCGCAACCATGAGCGCGTGCGTCACGAATGACTTGAATGCGAGCCTGCTGCTGCGGGCGTTCATGTCCGGGAACTTTCTTGACGATACCAGCAATTCATTTGGCAGTACTTATACAGGAGCGAGAGTAGATTCGACATTCCGGTAGAAGGATAGGGCCAAGGAGCAAAGTGAAACACACGCTCAAGAGACTGTTTTCAGGTTTCCAGTCAGCACCGCCGTGGTGGAGAATCGTGCTGTGGTGGGAACTGCGACGTATTCCATACAACTGTTTTGTCTCTATTCTTGCCGCAGGATGGCTGTTGTTATTCACCCCCGACAAATACGTAGTGGAACCGACGCTTATAGTTGTCCTGATTGTTCTCAACGTCCTGTACACCGGCTTATGGGTCTTTGAAACGGTCTGCCGGTTAGTTGACGAGAAGACTCCGCTGGATGCCGGGCCAACCATGTTCGCGGCACAACTGGCATTCACCGTGTTTCTATTCATTCTCATAGTGCACCCACTTTCGTGACAGCCGCAGTTGCAGCAGGCATACGGCGACGGTAATGACAAAGAGCACCCAAGCCATGGCAGAGGCATAGCCCATCTCGAAGTAGCGGAAGGCCCGCTGGAACAGGTAGAGCGCGTAGAACAGCAGCGCGTCGCCGGGCACATTCCCCTGGGTCGGCACGGCGATCAGATAGGCTTGGGTGAAAAGCTGAAGCGCGCCGATGGTGCCCATGATCCAGAGGAACAGGGCATAGGGCGTGAGCAGCGGCAGGGTGATGTGCCTGAAGCGCTGCCAGGGTCCGGCGCCGTCAATGATGGCCGCTTCATAGACCTGCTTTGGCAGTGACTGCAGGCCGGCCAGCCAGATGATGGCCGTGCCGCCGCAACCCCACACCAGCAGCAGGATCAGGCCCGGCTTGCACCACTCGGGCGTGCCGAACCAGTTGGGCGCGCCGAGACCGAGGGGCCGGAGCAGCAGGTTGAGGCCGTAGTTGAAGAAACCCGTCTCGGGGTTCATCATCCAGACCCAGATCATGGCGGCGACGACGGCGGGCACCATGACGGGCACGTAGAACAGGACGCGGTAGCCGCGGATGCCGCGCACGCCGGTGTTCAGCAGTAGGGCGACGCCCAAACTTGCGGCAAGCGTGAGCGGCACTCCGAAGAGGACCAGATAGAAGGTGTTCCAAAGGCCGCGCCAGAAGAGGGGATCGTTCGCGCGCATGCCCTCGTCGGCGGCGTGAAAACCGAACATGCGCGCCCAATTCTCCGTGCCGGTGAAGACCGGGGCGTGGAGGACATCGTAACGGCTGAAGGCGACGATGGCGGAGAAGATTATCGGTCCCAGCACGAACACGAAGAAACCCAGCGCCCAGGGGGTGATGTAGGCGACGCCCTCGATGGCGCGCCTGCGCGCGATGCCGCGCATGCGGCGCAGGCCGCGGCCGATGAACGCCAGCCCGGCGGCCAGCACGGCCGCGTTCAGCGCGGCCACCACCCACGCGAGCGTGCGCGCGGAAACCACGGTTCCGTCGGAGGGGTGGTAGTAGCGGTCGAGCACCTCCGGTTCCGCCTCTGCCGCGCCGTCGAGCCCGATATCTTCCG
>CALDSM010000755.1 GCA_937923585.1 uncultured bacterium | reverse complement strand
CGACCACCGAGATCTACACTCTTTCCCTACACGACGCTCTTCCGATCTCTCGCAGTGCGCGTAGGCCACGACGCCGCCCAGCTCCCTGATCCTCTTCGCCTCCGCCCGCACTTCCTCCTTGGCGTCGAAGACGGTCGAATCGGGCAGGCCCCAGGGCATGAGCCCGTGATCCATTTCAAAACCCCGGATGAACAGAATGCCGTCATGGTCGCCCTTCCACCCCAGGGAGTAGTCCGCCTTGCCGTCCACATAGTGGTCGCTCATCATGATGAAATTGGATCCGATCCCCTTCAGCGCCTTCTGGATATCGGGAAAGGAGGTGTCCGAGTCGTGCGAAATTTCGGAATGGCTGTGGATGCTGCCCTTGTATTCGTTCCAGCCGGTGTTGACCCCCGCCTCCACGCGGCTCTTGGCAAGCTGCTGCCATGCCGCCTTCTCCCGGGGGAAATAGGAGAAACGGTTGTACAGCCCAGGGCTCAGCGCGCCCAGCACGGCAACCACCAACAGCGTCAGCAGCACGCCCAATGAAACTGCCGACCATTTGACTATCCTGCGAAACATGCCGTCTTCTGAGAACATGGGCCATTTCCTTTATTGGTAACCGGTTGTGCCGTATTTGACCGCGTCCGGCGCGAAAAGGATGCGGTTCAAGAACAAATTCGCTGCTTTTCCGCCCGCTCCCCCAAAGGCGCATTTGAGGGGGAGATCCTATCATGGCGGGGCGCTCGGTCCAAACTGCGGGCAAAAAAAAGAAGGAAGCCCGCAGACTGCACGGACTTCCTCCGCACTGACACCGGATTCGGCGGATACGTCTTCACGAATTCCGAACCGGAACCCCGCAAATTACGACGGCGCGGAAGCCGCGTTGATTAAAGGTTTCGCTGGTCAGGTCTGGGCACTCCACACGGCCCTTCAAGATCCTGTTTGGGACCGTTGCAAAACCTTTCTGCCACGCAACTTCCGCGCCCAAAACTCTCCTGCCGACGGGAGGCGCCCGAAATGCATGCATTGCCCGCCGCCCTTGGGGCGGGTCTGGTCTTTTTCCAAGACTTCGGTTCAAATGCGCCCACGCCATCCGGCACCCGCTTTCGCGGGATGCGCGTTCCTTGCAGTCGCGGCCCAACATCGGCCGTCCGGCTTTTCACGCGCGCACAACTTGTCAGACTTGCTTCTGGGGTCGGTGTCCCGCCTTCACTTTTACTCGCCACGTTCCGGCACCGCCGTCGAATTCAAGTGCCAAGTCCAAAATCATTTTACCATGCTTTCGAGATAAATCAAGGCCTGCCTGCCGGGATTTCCGCCAAGAATTGAGGGTGTGCCGGCAGGAACCGTTTTTGCCCTCATCAGGCCCGTCCCCAGAGAGATGCCGCAGCGCGGTTCATGGACTATTGGGGCTATCGGAAAAGGCGCGTCAGAATCCTGGGCCAGAGGCGGGGGCTGTACAGGACATTCACGGACATCGCGCACTCAAACGTGCAATAGCACCGGCTCTGCCGAATGTGCCCCACGATGTTCTTTGAATGCTCCGTGGCCAACACCTTTCGAATGTCGTAGTCATAATCACGCATATTTCCGAAGACGGCCGTCTTCAATTGGGACCGGCCCGATTGAATGTAGTACTCCAGAATCTCACAGGGGCTGACGGTGCCCTCGTCATCCATGACGACCATGCTCTTTCCGGCCTTGCATGGTGTCATGAAGCGGTCTTCGCAAACCGTGCGCGTCAGCAGGTCCGTGGATGCGGCATTGATTGCCGAAAACAGGCGGCCTGTCAGCCCAACGGATCGGTCCCTCCCGCGCGCCTTTTCCCTGCACGCCCGCACAAACCTCTCGTAGGCCGCCGCGCTGACTTCCCTTGCCGCCGGGTCATGGGTCTCGCCGCGCACGTGCAGCACGCTGAAGTCGTCGAATTGCAGATTCTTGTGGACATACTCGAGAATGCCGTATTCCCTGCCCTCATTGAATTTGGACATGACTGTCGTGATGCCGTGGCTGAGGTTGGGCAGTTCCCGCTTGAGCGCCGCGAGATTCCGGTTCAGTTCCACCACGCACTCGAACAGTCCCGCCCTTCCCCGAATGGCGTCGTGGTCCTCCCCAATGCCGTCCAGGCTTTGGGTGATCCGCACCCATGCATCCGGGCAACTGGAACAGATCTCCCGAATCGCATCGGCGATCTTCGCGGGACGCGAAGAGTTGGTCGGAATGACAAAGATCCGGGTCCCGCTGTTCCGGTAGAACAATTCCGGCAGCTTCGCAAAATCCGGCCGCAGGAACGGTTCACCGCCCGAGAAGTTGACATGGTGCAAGCCCGGGAAATTCCGGGAGATGCTTTCCACCTCTTCCAGCGTCAGCGTCCTTCTGGACGATGCCCGGTCTATTACCCTGCGATTGAAGCACATCGGGCACCGGCAATCACAGAAGGGGGTCACAAAGAATATGAGGTATCCCGGCGTTCTTCGGTCCAGGTATCCGCGGGCCAATTGCAGCAGCCTTGAGCCCATTACCTGCGCGCCCCCAGCCGCTCCAGCATTCCCAGGCCGGCCGCACAGCCCATCACAATGGTGTGGATCCAGCAAACCGGCAGGGCGCGCGCGGCAAACAGGAACCCCTCTTCGCAAAAGGCCCGGGCGATGAAGGCGCGGTTCACCCCGACAAAGACCAGAAACAGGGGCACCTCCAATACGGCGGAAGCCGGCAGGAACGGTATCAGGAACAACAGCCAGAAGGCGCCGAATCCGGCCATGTGCGAGACTGCCTGCCACGGGGAGCCGTCTCCTGCGAGGTCAAACTTGTCCGGCTTCTTCAGGCCCACCCACAGACGGCAGCGCCGCGCGAACGGACGGATTTCCTGCCAGAATGTGGCGGGGTAATTGTGCAGGATTCTGATGCCGGGGACGAAGAAGATCCGGTATCCGGCCGCCACCATCCGGTACCCAAACTCCATGTCTTCCAGGTCGGCCCCGCGAAAGCGCTCATTGAACCCGCCGACGGCCTCAAACACGGACTTCTTTACCAGCCCCGGACGGGGCGCCCAGGTCGTGTACGGGACATAATCCCCCCCCCTCGCCAGCAGCCGCTCGTCCACCGTCACCAGTTCCCACAACGCCTTGTACCGGGGCATGAACCCCTTGTTTGCAGGCCGACCCGCATAGGTTCCCACAAAGGCGTCACCCTCGCAAGCCGATACGGTTTCGCGGATTCTTTCCATGGTATCCGCCAGACAGCAAGTATCGGCATCCGTGAAGACCAGCCATTCCCCGGCTGCAAGCGCAGCACCGCGATTGCGCGCCGCCGCAGGTCCGCGGCGCTCGGCCTGGCGAACGTACTGAATGCGCCCATGTGCGGCAACCACCGCCGGGGTCGCGTCGGTGGAAGCGTCATCCACGACGATGATTTCCGTGTCTTCCCCTGTTTGCGGCGCCAGGGATTGAAGCAGGGGCCCCAGTGTGGCCGCCGCATTGTACGTGGGAATGATGACTGAGAACCGGGGCATGAAAATCTCTCAAAATTGAGCACTATTCCCGGACGCAGCGAGACCACAACCGCTTCAGTCCGACAACAGCACAACATCGCTCCAGTACGTGCCGGGCTCCCTAACCGCCTGAAACGGGCTTCATGAACCCGTTGCAGGAATCCTTTAGACGGAACCCATCCGTTGGAAAACAATGACTTACGATACCATAAACGGACCTTGAACAGGTTTTTGGTGGTCTTGCCGCGCGGCGCGGCTTCCAGGAAGTCTCCGTTCCGGACGCTCTGTGACCGGCTTGTCGGGACACCACTGACGGAACGTCACGGGCGATGGCAGTGCCAGACTCCGCGCTGCCTTGTCATGGACCACCTCAGGCAAAAACCGACCAAACAACCTGGACGAGACAAGGCTGCATGACGGACAGAACTGGTTGATGGCCTCCTCCGGAGGAGGCTGTCCCATCAGGATCAGTCGGCCGCCTTCCCTTTCTTTTTCCCCTTCTTCTTTCCGTTTCCCGTGCCGGGCGCGGCACTTTCCGCCATGGTGTTCTTGCGGAAGCGCTGCTCGGTTTCGTCCGGGTCTTCGCCGACTTCCTTGATGAGCGCGGCGTGCATCGCGGCGATGCGTTCGGCCTGGTCGGGCTGGGCGGCGAGGTTGTTGAGCTCGCCGGGGTCCGCCTTCAGATCATACAGTTCCCGCTCTGCCGGGTGATTGGCGTCGGGCGGCGTGTGGTAGACGTACTTGTACTGCCCCATGCGGATCATCGCGTAGCCGGAGGCGATATTGTGCGCGTAGTACTCGCTCACGGCACGGTCTTTCCACTCCGAGCCGGGATGGTCCAGCCAGCCGAGCATGGAATCACCGTTGCAGTCTTTGGGCAGGTCCGCATGGCCGATTTCGGCGACAGTCTGCACCACGTCCAGCAGCGAGCACGCTTCGGCCCGGCGCTGGCCGCCCTTCCAACGGCCCGGCCAGCGCATGATCAGCGGCACGCGGGCGGCGGTGTCGAAGAGGCAGTTCTTCCACCACAGGCCGTGCTCGCCCATGTTCTCGCCGTGGTCCGCGGTGTAGACGACCACGGTGTTTTCGGCCATGCCCGCCGCGTTGAGCGCGCGCAGCAGTTCGCCCACCTGCCCGTCGGTCCATTGCACCAGCCCGTAGTACAGTTCGCGGCCCCTGCGCACCGTGTCCTCCGGCACGTCCTCCATGTCAAAGCCGGTGCGCAGGTGTTTGTAGTTGCGAGGCAGTTTGTCGAGATAGCCCTCGGGGATGACGGGCATGGGCACCCTGCCCTTGTATTCCTCGAAGTATTTTTCGGGCACGATCAGCGGGAAGTGCGGCGTAATGTAGCCCGCCAGCAGAAAGAAGGGCGCATCCTCCTGCTTGCGGTTCTTGAGGAAATCCAGCACGCCCTTGGTTACCGCCTGGTCATGCTTCATGCCGCGCGAAGTCTCGCCGGTGTGGAACTCGTTGAACCGTTCCGAAATGCCCGGGTCCGGCGCGAGGTCATCGGGATCGCGCCGTTCGCCCCGGTTGGTCTTGACGGACCCGTTCATGTTCCCGCCGATTTCTTTGAACCCGTATCGGCGGTCGGCGGCGTAGTGCATCTTGCCGCAGAGGAAGGACTCATAACCGGCGGCGTTGAGCGCGGCGGGCAAAGACGGGTAGTCGGGGCCGGGCAGTTCGCAGTCATTGTTCCAAGCGCCCACGCGCGAGGCGTATTTGCCCGCGGTAAACGACAACCGCGACGGCACGCACAGCGGCGAGGGACAGTAGCACGCGTCAAACACCACGCCGTCCCCTGCAAGCCTGTCCAGATTGGGCGTGTGTATGATCGGGTTGCCCGCGCATCCCATCACCGACGCATTGTGCTCGTCCGACATGATGACCAGGATGTTTGGGCGGCCCTTGCGCTTGGATTCGTCCGCGCCGCGCGCTGCGCGCGGCAGGCCCCACGCCGTCGCGGCAAGGGTGGCCTGGTGAAGGAAGTCACGGCGGGAGAGCTCGTTCGGGGCCATGGCGTGTGTTTCCATAGTTTTTCGTCTGCGCCGCCTAGTCCGGCAGCCCGTAAGTGTAGCTCGAGCCATGCGAGCCGTCCTGTTTGTAGGTGGCCGACAGGGTCACGTAGTCCCCGCTCAGGGCCGAGGTGTCTATTTTTGTGTACAGCGGCACCAGGTTGCCGTCGGCGGTGTTGGGCGCAAGGTCATACACCACCGCCACGTCATACACCGCGCCCTTGGCGAATTCCCATGAAAGCAGGACAGACTGTCCTGCGGGCACAATCGAATCCAGGCGGTTGTCGCCCCACTCATCGTCGTCCACCGGCGTGATATACACACCCACCACTGGGAAGTCCCCTCCGTTCACAAGGAAGATCTGGAATCCCCGGGCCGGACATCCCGACACCACCGCCAACACGCCCAGCGCAAACATCGAAACACCCGCACGCACCGCAAATCGCTTCATGACCGAGACCTTTCCTCTCCCAGTTTGCGCCAGAATACCATTATCAGGCTCACCCACCTTTCCGATTGTAGTGAAGGCTGCAGGCCATATCAATCTCGGCGGAAAAGACTTAACCCCCTTTAGTGGCCATGGCAAAGAGTGTCCCTTTTGGCTGCAACCACGCTGCGCCAGGAAGAAAGAGGCTGCGAATCAGACCCTTAGGCCGGTCAAATCCACTTCGAGCCGCCGGTTCTCGCGAATCAATTCGTCCATCGTGAGCCGTACATGGCGGCTGGCTGCTTCGCGGCCGAGGATGCACGTCAATGCGCCGTCCACGGCGCGCTGGTACGTGGGATTGTCGAAACGGCCTTCGGTGATGCTTGCGTGGAATGCGGCGATGTTGCGGTTGGCGCCGCTCTCGTAGAGGTCCACCACGTCGCCGCCGCCGTACGCGCTGTCGCCGCCCTTCACGCCGGCCTTTCCCCAGTAGTTGATCAGGGCATGGGCGCTTTGTCCGAAGACGCGGCAGCTCAATTCGCCCTCGAGCGCATTGGGCAGGGCCTGGCCGAAATGGTTGTGTACCAGGCCGTCCTCGTATTCGTAGACCACGGAGGTCACGTCGTGGCTGTCGCCGTGCGGCTCCTTGCGGCAGATGCGAGACGAACCCGAGGCGGCCACGGGCCGCTTCCCGGCGACCCACAGCGCCGCGTCTATGGCGTGGATGTCGAAGTTGCCGATGTAATCGCAGCCCATCGCGATGTCGTTGACCCAGATCAGTTTCTGCAGGCGATCCTCCAGGTTTCCCGTCTTGGCCGGATCGGGGCAGCCGCCGCCGGTGCCGTGGGTGAGGATCTGCGCAAGCGGGCCGAGGGCGCCGTCCAGGATGCGTTTGCGCACCTCGATATTGATGGGGTCGGTCGGCATCTGGTAATCCACCAGGAAGCACTGCCTCTTCTGCGTGGCCAGCGCGCCCGCCGCCTGAACCTGCAAACATCCCGGCACGTCCGCCGACACGGGCTTGGCCATGTACACGTGCAGCCCGGCCTCGACGGCGGCCTGCGCATGCTGCGGGATGAAACAGGGCGGTGTTTCGCACACCACCGCCTCCACGCCGCTGGCGACCAGTTTCTGATAGCCGGAGAGTCCGGAGAAACGCCGGGCCTTGTCCACACCCAGGGCGTTGCCGCAGGTGTCCGCCACGTGCGGGAAGTAGTCGGCCACGGCGTGCATCTCGTAACCGCCGTGCTTTGCGAAGAGCCCCGCGATCCAGGCGCCGCGCCCGCCGCACCCAATTACCCCCAGCTTTATCTTGCGCGAAGACTGGGCCTGGCCGGATTTCACCCCAGATGCCGCTGCGGCAATCGTCAGGGCCCTTCCGAGAAAGCGCCTCCTTCCCATGTCTGTGTTCATGCCCTGATTGGCTGTTTCAGCCGGCAATGTCTTCATGTCGAGATACCTCGAAGGTTGGGGGGATGATACTCCCTATTGGCCGGTGTAGATGAACACCCCGTTCTCAATGGTTCTGGACACAGCACCTGTTTCCAGCAGATGCCTCAGGTGAGAACCGGCCTCGGCCGTCGCAAACCACTGATGCATTAACGGGAACTCCTCCCATGACTTGGCGGCAATTTCCCATTTCATCAGCGAGGCCGTTTCGTACACCGTTCGCGGCCGCGCCTGCACCAGGCCGAGCGCCTCATCAAGCCGTTGCCGGTGGTGTGCCTTGAGTTCCTGAATCCTGTCCCGGAGATTGCGGAGGGTGCGCCGGTGCCCCGGAAGGACCAACGCCACTTCCAGAAGGGCGGTTGCGTCCAGACTCGCGAAGTAGGTGCCGAGCATGTCGCTGTCGTCAGTCCACGACGCGATGTTCGGCGTGATGTCGCCCAGCACGTGGTCCCCGGAAATGAGCAGCTTCCGGTGCGGCTCGTACAGGCACTGGTGCCCGATGGTGTGCCCCGGCGTATGAATGCATCTGAATTCATAGTCTCCGGCGCACAGCGTGTCGCCGTCGGCGAGCATCTCGAATTCGGGATAGTCCGGCGGGCCGTATTTGAAGCCGGGGTGCTGCTGCAGCATCTGCCGGGCCGCCGTTTCGGGAAAGCCTTCCTTGCGCGCGTGCGCGGCCAGTTCCGCCACAAAGCCCCCCGGCGTCCTGCGTGCGGCCAGGTGCTCCGCCTCGGGCCGGTTCAGATAGACGCAGGCGTGCTCCGCCGCGAGCGCCGTGGCCAGGCCCAGGTGGTCGGCGTGAAAATGCGTGATGAAGAAGTCCGTCCGCTGCCCGTCAACGCCCAGTTCCGCCAATCCCGCCGTCAGCGCGTCGCGGCATTCCGGGCGGTTCATCCCCGTGTCCACCACGAGGCTGCGGTCGCCGTCGCGGATTACGTACGCGTTCACCGATTTCAGCGGATTGCCCGGCAGCGGTATTTCAATCCGGAATAGGTCGGGGAATACGGTTTCAATCATCGGTCTGCACCTCGCGAAATTGGGAACGGGCAATCATACAACACCCCGCGCGAGAAAAGCCCCGCGCGCCAATACCCCACTCCCGGATTTTCGCGCCGGTTCATGTCCTCCCTCCGTCCTCCGGACCGGCATTCTTGATTGGTTTGACCGCCCGGCGGGGTGTATCCTGTAAGGTCTGAGTTTACAGACATGTGCCCGCCGTTATCAGGGCATTTTTTGCGCACACTTGTTGTTTTGCGTTTCTGGGTATATCCAACCGGCGTCTCGGCGGCGCTTAAGCCGTGCCATGCTTCCGGGCGGGGTGTCGGCGCTGCGACAGGAACAAGGGTCAATGTCTTCACAGCCCAACATTGAAGAAACCCGAAAACTGCTGGAGGCACTCCGCAAGCGCGTGGGCGCCGCCGCCGGGGGAAAGGTGCTCGAGGCGGAAATGCTGGAAGGGCTGGCCCGCGCTCTGGAGGCGCTGGACGGCACAAACGGGAACACGCGGACCGGGCAGGGGGATGACGAAAATAGGCTGGAAGCCCCTTCCACGCGCGCGGCTGGTACCGACGATGCGGCGGGGGTGGCGCGCCCACGCGGCGGGGCGAAACCCGACGGGGCCGCCAAACTCCGGCGGACGCTGCAGGCGCGCAGCCGCCGCAACCGCGCCATGATTACCGCCACGGATGAAACGCAGTATCTGCGGGGCGTTTGCCAAATCGTCGTGGAGGACTGCGGCCACGCCATGGTCTGGATTGGCTACGCCGAGCAGGACGAGGGCAAAACGATCCGTCCCGTGGCCCATTCCGGCTTTGAAGAAGGCTATTTGGAGACGCTGGGTGTTACCTGGGCGGACTCGGAGCGGGGCCGTGGCCCCACGGGTACGGCCATCCGCCGCGGCAAGCCCTGCGTCTGCGCGAACATGCAGCGGGACCCGAAGTTCCTGCCCTGGCGGGAAGAGGCCCTGAGACGAGGCTATGCCTCCTCCTGCGTGCTGCCCCTGCTGGACGGCGAACGGGCGTTCGGCGCGGTATCCATCTACTCCCGCGAGCCATACGCGTTTTCACAGGCGGAGGTTCTGCTGCTCTCCGACCTGGCCCGGGATCTGAGTTTCGGCATCCTGTCCATCCGTGTGCGGCAGGCGCAGGCCCGGTCGGAAGAACTGCTGTGCCGCAGCGAGGAGCGGTTCCGCGGCATTGTCGAACTTTCGCCCGACGCCATCTTTATCAACCACGACGGCCGGGTCGCCTACATAAACCCGGCCGGGCTGGAATTGTTCGGTGCCGCCGATTCCGGGCAGATTCTGGGGCGGTCCCCCTTTGAACTGTTCCATCCCGAATATCACGGCAAGATGCGGGAGCGGATTGAAACGCTGTTTGAAGGCGGATCGGTGCCGTTGACCGAGGCGCGCATTGTCCGGCTGGACGGAACGGTCCGGGAGGTCGAGAGCGCCGCGTCGCTCCATGACGTTCAGGAGGGGCACGCGATTCAGGTCGTGCTCCGGGACATCACGGAACGCAAACGGGCGCAAGAGGCGCTGGCTGCGGAGCGGGCCAACCTCCAGTCGGTCTTTGACGCGGCGAATTTCGGCATGCTCCTGCTCGACGCACGGGGCGCCGTCTTGCGGATCAACCGGACGCTCGGGCAGTGGATAGGGGAGGACGCGTCGGCAAAGACGGGCAACCAGCCGGGCAGCGTGGTCGGCTGCATTCATGCACTTGCGAGCCCTGCGGGCTGCGGACAGGCCGCGCGCTGCGGCTCCTGCGACATTCGAAGCGCCTTTTCGACGGCCCTGAACACCGGGAAGCCGGTTCACAACGTCGAAACGGAGTCCATTCTGACCGTCGGCGGCAAACGGGAGAGCCTGTGGTTTGAGGTAAGCGCCGACCCGCTGACGCTTGAAGGGGAGCCCCACGTGGTCCTCGGCATGAGCAATATCACCGAGCGCAAACGCGCGGAGGAGGCGCTGCGGGAAAGCGAGGAGCGGTTCAGGACCCTTTTTGTCTCCATGAACGAGGGATATTACCTTGCCGGGGTCATTTGCGACGGCAGCGGCACGCCCTGTGACTTTACGTTCTTGGAGGTGAATCCGGCGTTTGAGCAGATCATGGGCCGAAGCCGGGAAGACATCGTTGGCAGGCGCCTGACCGAACTGAATCCCAATCCCTCCCCCGCATGGATGCAGACTTTTGCCCAGGTTGTCCTCACGGGAACACCGCGGGACGCCGAATTCCATTCCGAGATGCTCCAGCGCCATTTCGAGTCCTTCATCTTCCGTCCGGCCGAGGGTCAGGTGGGCGTGCTGGTGGCGGACATCACCGAGCGCAAGCGGGCGGAGGAGGCACTGCACCGAACCACGGAGCGCCTGCGGCTGCTGTCCGACGTGACCTCCCGGCTGCTGGCGAGCGACGACCCACAGGCGGTCATCGAGGATCTGTGCAGTGACGTCATGCGCCACCTCCACTGCGAATGCTTCTTCAATTTCCTGGCCGACGAATCCACAGGCCGGCTGCGGCTCAACGCCTGCGCAGGCATTCCCGACGAGGAGAAGCGCAGAATCGAATGGCTGGACTACGGCTCGGCGGTATGCGGCTGCGTTGCCCGGCAGGGCCGCCGCATCGCGGCCGAGGACATTCGGCACTCGGACGATCCGCGCACGGACCTCGTCCGGTCCTACGGGATTCAGGCCTACACCTGCCACCCGCTCCTGTCGGGATCAAAGGTCATCGGCACCCTGTCCTTCGGCGCCAAGACGCGCCCCGCATTCACGGCCGACGAAACGGAGCTGATGCGGCAGGTGACGGACAAGGTGGCCATCGCCATGCATCGCATGCTGGCACAGCAGGCGCTCGCGGAAAGCGAGGAGCGTTTCCGCGCCTCCTTTGACCGCGGCGCCATTCCCATGGCGATGACCGCGCTGGACGGCACGCTCATGAGGGTCAACCCGGCCTTCTGCCTGCTGACCGGATTTTCCGAACCGGAGCTTGACGGAGTCCCCTTTGCCAAACTCACCCACCCCGACGACCTGCCGGCAAACCTCGCCGGTATCGCGCGGGTGTGCAGCGGCGAGGAGCCGTCATTCCGCTTCGAGAAACGCTATATCCGCAAGGACGGCGCAATTGTCTGGGCGGACATGAGCGCCGCGTCCGTTTGCGATGCCCGCGGCCGGCCGCTCTATCTGGTGACCCACGCCATGGACATCACCGAGCGCAAGAATGCGGAAAGGGCGCTGCGCGAGAGCCGCGAGGATCTCAACCGCGCCCAAGCCGTGGCGCACACGGGCAGTTGGCGGCTGGACGTGCGGAAGAATGAACTGCTGTGGTCCGACGAGAACTGGCGGATTTTCGGCGTCCCGCAGGGCACGCCGCTGACCTACGAGACCTTCCTCGGCGCCGTTCACCCGGACGACCGGGCGTACGTGGATGAGAGGTGGTCGGCGGGTCTGCGCGGCGAGCCCTACGACATCGAGCACCGCCTCGTCGTCGGAGACACCGTGAAGTGGGTTCGCGAGCGCGCCGAGTTGGAATTCGACGACAACGGGTTGCTGCTCGGCGGCTTCGGCACCACCGAGGACATCACCGAGCGCAAGCGCGCGGAGGAACAGCTTCGTGAACTGACTTGGCGGTTGACCTACCATGTGGACAACTCACCGCTCGCGGTCATCGAGTGGGGTCCGGACATGAGTCTGACCCGCTGGTCCGGCGCGGCCGAGCGGGTTTTCGGCTGGAAGGCCGACGAAGTGCTGGGCAAACAAATGGAGGCGCTGCGCTGGATTTACGAGGAAGACCAGGCGCAGGTGGACGAGGTCAGCGGCGAGCTGCGGACCGGCGCGAACCCGCGCCGTTTCTCGGCAAACCGCAACTATCGCAAGGACGGCTCCGTGGCCCACTGCGAATGGTACAACTCCTCCCTGGTGGACGAGTCGGGAAGACTGCGCTCAATCCTGTCGCTGGTGCTGGATGTCACCGAACGTGAGCAGGCCGAGAAGGCGCTTGCGGAAAGCGAGGAACGCTACCGATCCCTGTTCAACGGCATGACTGAGGGCTTCTCGCTGCACGAGATTGTCCTTGATGATGGCGGTCAGCCCTGCGACTACCGCTTCATCGAGGTCAATCCGTCATTTGAACGGCTCACCGGCCTGAAACGGGACGATATTGTCGGCCGGTTGATGCTGGAGGTGCTGCCCAACGAGGACCCGGCCTGGATTGCGGCCTACGGCCGGGTGGCGCTCACGGGTGAGCCGGTGCATCTCGAGAGTTACTCCCCGCAGTTGGGGCGCTGGTACGAGGTCTTCGCCTATCGCCCGGCACCGGGGCAGTTTGCCGCGGTCTTCATGGATGTCACCGAACGCCGAGAGGCGCAGGAGGTCTTGCGGCGGTCCCATGAGGAGCTGGAGCGCCGGGTCGGGGACCGCACGGAGGAACTGCGCATGACGGTTGAAGAACTGTCCACCAGCCGGAGGCGCCTGGCCGAGGCCCAGCGCATTGCCCACCTGGGCGGCTGGGAATGGGACATCCGCACCGGTGCCCTCCTCTGGTCCGACGAGGTGTTCCGTATCCTGGGGCTTTGTCCGGGCGGCCAGACCCCGGATTTTGTGGAATTCCTGGAAATGATGCCCCTTGACGACAGCAAACTGCTGTTGAAGGCGGCGCTGCGTTCAGCCGCCGAGAATACGCCGCTCAACCTGGAACACCGCATCCTCCGGTCCGACGGGGAAATCCGCCATGTGCACACCCAGGCGGAGGCGGTCCTTGGCGATTTGGGCAGACCCATCCGCATGGTTGGCACCATACTGGACATCACCGACCGCGCGCGCGCCGAGGAGGAGGCGCGGCTGCGCCAGCAGCAGTTGATCCAGGCGGAGAAGCTCGCATCACTGGGCATCCTGTCGGCGGGCGTGGCGCACGAGATCAACAACCCCAACCATTCCATCATGTCCAACATTACCGTGCTCCGGGACGTGTGGGACGGCGTTCGGCCCATCATGGACCGCTTCTACGAGGACTTCGGAGATTTTGTCCTGGGCGGATTTGAGTACTCCGAGTGCCGGGACAAACTGCCGGACATGTTTTCCATCGCGCTGGCAAGCTCAAAGCGCATCGAGTCCATCGTGACCGAACTGCGGGATTACGCCCGCCAAAGCCCCGAGGGGCAAATGGCGGCCATGGATGTGAATGCCGTGGTGAAGTCGGCGATTATCCTGATGACCAGCATGATCAAAAAGACAACGGAGAGATTTTCTGCCGAGTACGCGGAGGACCTGCCGCCGGTGACGGGCAACTTCCAGCGCATCGAGCAGATAGTCATCAACCTGGTCCAGAACGCCTGTCAGGCGCTGGAGTCGCGCGGGCAATCCGTGCGCGTCTCAACCGCCTATGAGCCGGTTTCCCGGTCAGTGCTGATTGTGGTCTGCGACGAGGGTGTCGGCATACCCGAAGAGAACCTGAAACAGTTGGGCACGCCCTTCTTCACCACCAAGCGCGGCAAAGAGGGCACGGGGCTGGGCCTTTGGATCAGCACCAACATCGCCCATGAGCACGGCGGCACGCTGACCTTTTCCGCCCGCGAGGGCGGCGGCACCCGGGCAACGCTCGCGCTGCCGACCTGCGGTCAGGCGCTGGACGCGCCGGATTGAACGCAGAGAGCCCAGGCGGCTTCCTGCTTGTGGTTTGTTTTTGTCTCAGGCGCAGGAGTGCAGGAAAGACGCCATGACAGACGCAGGCATGGCCCGAAATAATGGGGAGAGCCTTCGTGTTCTCCCGCCGTCCGGGTCTTCCTTCGAGACGACCCCAAGGGAGTTGCAGATGAAAGCCGAAAACGCAAAGAAGAGTGAAGCCGCCGCGGCGGCACGTTTGGAGTGCGCGCGATGAGCCATATGCTGACGCCGGAACTGCCGCTGCTGCTTGTGGACGACGAGACGCACGCGCTGCAAAGCACCGAACGCATCCTGGTGTCCACGGGCATCAACAACCTCATCACCTGCCAGGACCCGCGCCGGGTGGCCGACATTCTGGCCGAGCGCGAGATCTGCATGGTTCTGCTCGACCTGTCCATGCCGCACCTGTCGGGCGAGCAGGTGCTCACCGAGGTGCTGTCCGCCTACCCCGAGGTGCCCGTCATCATTGCGACCGGCGCCAACGAGGTTGAAACGGCGGTGCGGTGCATGCGCGGCGGCGCGATTGACTACATGGTGAAACCCGTCGAAAGGAGCCGTCTTCTCTCCGGTGTGCAGCGCGCCATAGAATTGCGCGAACTGCGCCGGGAGAACGAGACCCTCCGCGAGCGCATGCTTGCCGAGATGGAGAAGTGCCCCGAGGCCTTCGCGGAAATTGTCACCAACAACGCCGCCATGCACACCCTCTTCCGTTACTGTGAGGGTGTCGCCAAGAGCCAGTGGCCCGTGCTGATCACCGGGGAGACGGGGGTGGGCAAGGAACTGCTCGCCCGGGCCATCCACACCCTGAGCGGGCGAAAAGGCCCCTTTGTGGCCGTGAACGCCGCCGGACTCGAGGACAACACCTTCTCCGACACCCTGTTCGGCCACCTGCGCGGCGCCTACACCAGCGCCAACGAGGCCCGCAAGGGGTTGATTGAAAAGGCCGCGGACGGCACCCTCTTCCTGGACGAGATCGGCGATTTGGCCAACGCGTCCCAGGTGAAGCTGCTCCGCGTGCTGCAGGAGCGCGAGTACTACCCGCTCGGCTCCGACATCGCCAAACGCACCAACACGCGCGTCTTGTGCGCCACCAATGTGGATCTGGACGCGCAGCAGGCCTCGGGAAAGTTCCGAAGGGACCTGTATCACCGGCTCAAGACGCACCACGTCAATATCCCCCCGCTGCGAAAGCGGCTCGACGACCTGCCGCTGCTGGTAGACCATTTCCTGGAGAAGGCCGCCACGGCGCTCGGCAAGAAGAAGCCGTCCCCCCCCAAGGAGTTGTATTCCCTGCTGGCCGCCCACACGTTTCCGGGCAACGTGCGCGAACTCGAAAGCATGGTCTTCGACGCCGTGGCGCACCATGAGTCCAGGATGATGTCCATGGGCGTGTTTGAAGCGCGCATTTCGCAGGACGAGGCTGCGGCGCCGCAGACTCGGACCAACGGGGATGACACCACGCCCTACGCCCTCTTTGACCGGCTGCCCACGCTCAAGGAATCGGCCAG
The DNA here is from genome assembly GCA_937923585.1 of uncultured bacterium. Lineage (GTDB taxonomy): Bacteria > Hydrogenedentota > Hydrogenedentia > Hydrogenedentales > CAITNO01 > CAITNO01. Next base: position 1,545 of record CALDSM010000755.1, on the reverse strand, counting down.
CCTGCTCATCACGGAGGCCATGCGCCGCGCCGAGGGCAACCAGAGCATTGCCGCGCGCCTGCTTGGCATTTCGCGCACGGCGCTAAACAAGCGCCTGAACCAAGAAGAAGACTAGAGCATTCTTCGGCTGACATGCGGTACGCTCAGGGACAACATTTGCGTGGGCGGACAGCGCCTCGTGTGTTTTGCCCCCGCAACGGGGCGGACAAGCACACGCGCCATGTACGTGCAACCTGTTCGCCCCCCTGCGGGGACGTGGTTGCCCGTTTTGCCTGACCCCGGGTTCCCTCGGTCGCCCGGGGTTACCATTGTCCGGCCTCTTCGGGGCCCAAAACAGAGGCGTGGTGTCAACCTGTTTGCGTTCCCAAACTAATACCGCATCTCAACCTTGAATTGCTCTGGCCGCGCGGACTCTCAAACCGGTGTGAAGAAACGCACCCATGTGAACTTTCTCACATCAGCTCCATGTGTTGCCGTTAAAGGGGTTAGGCCACATCAGCCTCCCGCAGGCGTCGTTTCGGACACATCGCCCGCCCTTCCAGGTTCCCGGTGCGGCAGGCAATTTCCCGTCCGTTTGGAGGAAAGGGCGGGATTCCAATCCTTCTTCGGGGCATTGGCACGGCATGTGCCTGCGAGACTCTCATAGTAAACCGCTGTCTTGGGACAAAACATCCATGTTTACGGTAGTACGGGACGGGCGATCTGTTCACATAACGCTGGCGTCAAACCCCTCTTTTGTCCAGCCATTGCTTAAGCGCTTTGAAGAAATTGCACGGGAATGGGGTGTGGACAACGCGGGCAGAATCGTCATAGTTCTTCGCGAACTGTTGTTCAACGCCATCGTGCACGGGAACCACAGCCGGCAGGCCCAAGTGGTGCGTTGCAGCATCGAGCGCACCGCCACAGGGCCTTTCCGCATCGTCGTGGAGGACGAAGGGGCCGGTTTTGACTTCACCTGCATAGACATGAGTTTCCCAGAGGACCCCCGCAGAACGCAGCGACGCGGATTCATCCTCCTGCGGAAGATCTGCCAGAGCATTGAGTTCAACGCGGCCGGCAACCGGGTCACGGTCGTCGTGGACGCAGCCGATCAGGAAGAGACCGCATGAATGAAATACAGCGCCGGACTCTGGGACACCCCGTGTTGGGAAGCGCAGGCGCCCCGAAGCAGAAAGTTGAGAGCGGACCGCCGGCTTTGGCACGGGGTGTGCTTATGTCTCACATGATGCCGGCAGAGACTGGTGCGAGGTGCTGAACGGCAGGGCAATCACAATTTGAATCGGAGCGGAATGGGAACAACGAACAGTGTGTTCAGTATAATTATCATCCGTTTATATACCAGAACAGAACGGCTGGTCAGGCGGTTCTCTAGTGCTTTCAGGTCAACAGAGACATACACAATGGACTGCGGAGTCCAGGGCAGCAATAAACGTATTGCGAAGCGATGCATGGAGGATTTAGTTATGTCATCACAGACGGTTCGGGCGGTTGTTCGCGAGAACAGGCGCGCATGGTATGCGGCCGCGTTTGCAGCCGTACTGGCGG
>CALDSM010000754.1 GCA_937923585.1 uncultured bacterium | reverse complement strand
GTCGGACACGTACACGTCCGCCAGCGCGGCAAGCTGTTTGGACAGTTCGGGGTCGTTCTTCTCCTCGCCGGGATTGAAGCGGGTGTTTTCGAGCAGGATGATGTCGCCGGGCTGCATGGCCTTGACGGGCGCCTCGACGGCCGGCCCGACGATGTCGTCCAGCTTGGTCACGTTGCCGCCCACAAGTGTGCGCAGGTGATCGGCCACCGGGCCCATCTTGAGCAGCGCGAGCTTCGCCGCGTCGTCCTTCACCTTCTTCGGGCGGCCCAGATGGGACATGAGCACGAGCTTGCCGCCCTGCTCCCGCACGTAGTTGATGCTCTTGAGGGCGGCGCGGATGCGCGTGTCGTCGCGCACGGTGCCGTCCGCGTTCTGCGGGATGTTGAAATCAACGCGCATCAGGACGGTCTTGCCCTGAAGGTCAAGGTCTGCAATGCTCAACTTCTTCTTCATGTCGTGCAACTCCGAAAAGCCGGGGATATTCTTGCGGGGCCGGGCTGGAAGGCCCGGCCCCGATATTCGCCGTGCGCCGGATTAGGCGCGCATCTTCAGGAACAGGTCCACGCAGCGGTTCGAGTAGCCGAACTCGTTGTCGTACCAGGAAACGACCTTGGCAAAGTTGCCGTCCATGACCATGGTGAGCTGCGAGTCGAACACGCTGGAGTGCGCATTGCCGATGATGTCGCAGGACACGACCGGGGCGGTGCAGTACTCGAGAATGCCCTTCAGTTCGCCTTCCGCCGCGGCCTTGATGGCGGCGTTGATGTCTTCCTTCGTCGCCGGCTTCTCAAGCTCGACCGAGAGGTCCACCACGGAGCCGTCAATCACCGGAACGCGCATCGCGAAGCCGTCCAGTTTGCCGGCCAGCACGGGGAGGACCTTGCCGACGGCGCGGGCGGCGCCGGTCGTGGTCGGGATGATCGCGTTGGCGGCGGCGCGGCCGCGGCGCAGGTCCTTGTGCGGCATGTCCAGCACCATCTGATCGTTGGTGTAGGCGTGCACGGTCGTCATGAGGCCGCGCTTGATGCCGAACGCGGCCTGGAGGACCTTCGCGACCGGCGCGAGGCAGTTCGTCGTGCAGGAGGCGTTGGACACGATCTGGTCGGTCGCCTTCAGGGTGTCGTCGTTGACGCCCATGACGATGATGGCGTCAATCGCGTCCTTCGGCGGAACGCTGAGCAGCACCTTCTTGGCGCCGCCCTCGATGTGCTTCATGCAGTCGGCCTTCGAGGAGAAGCGGCCGGTGGACTCGAGCACCATCTCGACGCCCTTTTCGCCCCAGCCAATCTGGGCCGGGTCCTTGATGGCCGTGATCTTGATTTCCTTGCCGTTGACGACGATGGCGTCTTCGGTGTGGGAGACTTCGGCGTCGTACACGCCGAACACGCTGTCATACTTGAGCAGGTGCGCAAGGGTCTTGGCATCGGTCAAGTCGTTGATGCTGACCACTTCGAACTCAGGGTTCTTCATGAGGAGCTTGAACACGTTGCGTCCGATGCGTCCGAATCCGTTGATGCCAATCTTCGTTGCCATGGTGCAAATCCTTTCTGTGCTTTGATCTGATGGTCCGGGCGTTAGCATGTAGAATTACAGAAACCGTCTGTGGCGGTTCTGGACAAAACCCTGTTGGGATGCGCCGTTCAGGCCGTGACCCAAAATCCGGCCCGACAGTACACTCCCGGTGTTCGGCGAGGTGTTCGCCCCGGCGGACGTACAGTCCACCCTTGTGGGACGCGAGAGGTGGGGAAACCACGCACTTTGGAGTATTCACTCCCCCCCTGCCGTTCTTCGCGGGGTGTATGTCTAGCTTTTCGAGTCTTGCGGAGTATGCCATAGACGCAAAACGGATGTCAACTCTTTTGCTTGCCGGGAGATACGGCAATGAACCTAGCGTGCCAAGCCATCCTGATGGCATCGAATTTTGACGCGGGCATGCCGCGAAAAGCAGGGACAGACACGCCTTTCAAACTGCCGAAAGGCGAGTCAGTCCCCGTTTTTCGCTTTGTTCTGTTTGTTTGAGTGGCATCAATTGTGACTCGGCACGCCAGGGAAAGGCCCTGCCCCAAAATGGGTGGCCGCGCGACAGACCGGCACTAAAATGATTTGTGCAGCGCGCGCGCCACGCGTTCGATCTGGGCTTCCGTAATGCCGTCAAAGATGGGCAGTGCGATGGCGTGCGGAAAAACGCGGTCCACGCCGGGGCAGTCGGTCCAGCCGAGCAGTTGGGCGCAGTTGTCGGCGATTTCGGCCCCGACACCCGCGTCAATTCCCCGCATCAGCAGCCGTTTGCGCACGGGCGCGGCGGACACGGGCAGGACGGCCACCAGGAAATACCAGGTGGACGCGGCGCCCTCTTCCAGCCGCTGTATCCGGACTTCCGGTCTGAGCAGGGACTGGAGTTGCCGCACACGCCGGTGGCGGGCTTCTATCCGCCCGGGCAAATCTTGAATCTTCCTCAAGCCAAGCCCTGCCTGAATGGACGAGTAGCGCACCGCGCCGGGCACGGTAAACTGCGTGGTCCGATAGAGACGGTTCATGACAGCCCTGGTCTGCGGGGTGGCCAGAAGATACAGGGGAGGGAGGGCCAGCCCGGAGGCGAACATGAACTGCTCCATGCGGATCGCCTTTACCTTCCCCTTCAGCGGTTCGAGGTCGTCCCGGTCGGCAAGGGTTCGGCTTCTTATGTAATCCGTCAGACCGCTGTCGCGGGTGGCCACCATGCCCCCGCCAAAGGTGTTCACGGGCTTGGTCGGCTCGAAGCTGAAGAATGATGCAAAACCGAAGGAGCCCGTCATGTGACCCGCGATTGTGGCGCCCAGCGAATGGGCGCAGTCTTCGATCACGGTGATGCCTGACCGGGCCGCGAGGGCGGTTATCGGGGCAATCGGACAGGGCGAACCGAAGGCGTGCAGCACCATGACAGCCTTGGTTTTGGGCGTGATGCGCCGCTCAACGGATGCGGCGGTGACATTGAGCGTTTCAGGGTCAATGTCCGCGGGAACCACCTCTGCCCCGAAGTTTTTTATCAGGGGGATCAGGTCGCCCAGGGTGTAGGCCGGGATGACCACCTCATCGCCGGGTCCGAGGTGCAGATACTCGAATATGGCGGCCATTCCACGGCGTCCCGAACTGATCGCGGCCGCGTGGGGCATGCCTACGAAGTCCGCGACGCTCCTCTGCCACGCCTCGACGATGCCTTCGTCGTGGCCTGTTCCTCCGCGAAGCCCGTTGCGGAGGTCGTTCCACTCCCCCGGGTAGGTGTGCGCGCGCCGCCGTGGGATCATCTGTCAACTTTCCTGAAACAAAGGGGGATTCCCCTGCACGGTCCAAGGACGTTTGCGGCCAATCGCAGGATGCGACACCCTGCAATAGGACGAGACCGTCCAAAAGCAGTCTGGAGGCACAGCATATGTGGACGATCTAACTCCATGTTTTTCAGTGACATACGCGATTCAAACAATGCAACACCTGTCGTGACAGCGACTCTAGCATGCCGCCATTGTGAAGGTCAACGGTGCGCCGCGCGGTTTTAGGCAGCGCAAACATGATTTCCGCCAACCCCTTCCCTATAATGGCCGCGAGGGTTTTACCCTATTCGCATGTGCAGGACGCATCTTCAAGGAGGCTGGCCCAATGACAGGTCTTGTATTTTCCAGGCGACACGCGCAGTCTTCGCGACTCTTGCTCGCAGTCCTCGCGATCATGCTGCTGTTTGCCGTGCCTGATGCATCGGCCACAAAGCGCATCCTGCTTGTGGGCGACAGTTGGGCGCAGTGGCCCTGGAAGATGGGGTCTTTCCAGTCGGTGCTTAACAGTGTCTTCGGCACCAATGTCGTCGAGGTGGAGGGCACCTACACCGCGCTGGGCGGCTCCACGGCCGCCGGCTGGGCGGGCAACTTCGTGCCGCCGGAGGACACGTTCCCCTCGCCGCCGGGCCACACCAACATGCCCGCGCTGGACCGCATCACCTATAGCCTGAACCAGTACCCCAGCATTGACATCATCCACCTGAGCATCTCGGGCAACGACATGTGGTCGTGGCGGGTCGGCTGGACGACGGCGCAGGAAGACGCGCTGTTCGACACCATCCAGCAGAATGTGCAAACCGTGGTGAACTGGATACACACCAACCATCCGAAAGTGAAGGTGCTGCTGGCGGACTACGATTTCCTGAACATCACGGAAAACTGCACCTACAGCATGGCGGAGTACAATGACTCGGCGGCCCTGTTCTCGGCCGCGCTCGGTTTCACCCTCGGTGACATTTTTCAGAACAAGGCCAACACGACCGTGCTGAACGGCTTCTTCACGCGTTTCACGCCGCGCAAGATCGCCGTGGCACAGGCCACGCCGCGCTGCTCGTACATCCAGAACTGGGGCAACGTGCAGTGGCGCGAGGGCTACACAAATTCGGCGGGGCGGTTCCTCAATGCGCAGAGCGTCCCATTTCCCGGCTCGGAACCCAACTACCAGCCCATGCCCGGCGGTGACATCGGCTACGGCACGCCGCCGACGTTCATGAACCCGATCAGCACCAGCAAGCCGAACCAGCGCGACGCCATTCATCTCAGCAGTGACGGGTACAAACGGCTTATGGACAACTGTGTGGCGCAGTACTACGCCGGATGGCTCACGGACACGACCGTGCCGGTGGTGCAGTCCATCACCCGCGTGCAGCCCGCCCTGACATCGGCGGCCGAGGTGCAGTTCCTGGTCACCTTCAGCGAAAACGTGCGCCGCGTGGACACGGGCGATTTCGCACTCACCGGCGGAGCCGCCAAAGGTTCAGCCGTCCTGTCCGTCACCGGCGCGGAGGACACGGCGACGCGGACGGTCACGGTGGACATCACCGGCGCGCTGGACGGCCCGCTGGGCCTCAACTTCACGGACGATGATTCCGTGTTCGACAGGAACTGGAACGCGGTCGGCGGCGAGGGCGCGGGCAACGGCAGCTTTACCGCGGGCGAACAGTACACCGTGGACCGTTCCGGACCCATCGGCTCGGTCGTCATCAACAACAACCAGTCCGTCACCAACAACCGCAACGTCACGCTCTCGCTGACCTGGTACGACGGCGCGGACTCCGGTGCGGTGCGCATGCGCTTCAGCAACGACGGCGCCACCTGGTCCGGCTGGGAACCGCTCGCAGCCACAAAGCCCTACACGCTGCCCGCGGGCGAGGGGTACAAGACGGTGCGCGTGCAGTTCCTGGACAAGGCGAACAACCGTTCCGCCACATACAGCGACTACATCCGCGTGGACACGATTCCGCCGACCGGCACGATCGTCATCAACAACAACCAGCTGTCAACGAAGAGCCGCGACGTGCTCCTCTCGCTGACCTGGTCGGACGGGGACGGTTCCGGCGTGGTCCGCATGCGCTTCAGCATTGACGGTGCGACATGGTCCGCATGGGAACCCCTGGCCGCGACCCGCCCCTACACGCTGCCCGCCGCGCCGGGCTATTACACCGTGCGGGTCACCTACCGCGACGCGGGCGGCAACATCTCCGCGCGCTACAACGACTACATCCGCTACGCGCCGTAGGACGGGCCGGTGCGGCCGGGGTCCGCAGCGTCACAACGGATACAGCAGTTCCATCCGGTCGCCTTTGGGCGGCTTGACCGACCTCTCCAGCGGAGACTGATACCGCGTGTCGCCAAACACAACCACGGCCTGCCGCAGGAATGGATGCAGCGCCGCGGGCGGGTCAATGCGCTTGATCTGTTTCGACGGCCATGGCTTGGCGCGGTCCAGATAGGGGAGGAGACAGTCGAGCGCCTTCGGAATGCCCTGCCCTTCCGGACCCTGATATCCCCACAGGTCCACGCCCAGCCGCTTTCCCATGACGGCCAGTGCAAACATGGCCTGCAGGTTGTACACGCTGTAGTCAAACGATTTGGTGCGGCGCAGTTCCTCGGGCTGGCTGCCGTCGGCCCTTACCTGCCGGTCCACCTTGCGCCTCGCCGAGTTCTCCAGTATTGCCCTTGCGTGCGCCTCATCGCCGAGGTACAGCGCGAACGCCGCCGTTTGCACGTCGTAGTACATGGCGTGGTTGTTGCGCGTGACCTTTTCCAGTCTGCCCGGCTTGCTGGTCTCCATCCAGGTGAGATAGTCGCGGAACCACTGCCGGAGCCCGCGGTCATCCGCATCGCTCCACGCCTTCGCGCCCTGCAGCAGCAACGCCGCGTCCACCACGCGCGTGGCGAGCCCGACCGATTCGATGATGCCGGTGGGTGTGCCGTTGCTGCGGCCCGGAACGCCCTGCGCGAAATTCAGGTTCGGGTTCATCCGTGTCGCCTCATCCAGAAAGAACGTGCGCAGCAGCAGCGCGGCGCGTTCGGCATACCGCGCGTCTCCCGTGAAATAGTGCGCCAGCGCCAGCGTGTGCGCCCCGCTTGCCATGCCGTGCAGTTGCGGCCCGTCATACTGGTCCGCTTCCGGATTGCGTTCGCCGTCTCGGTTCACATAGGGCAACCCATCCGGCGTGTCCGGGTTCGGCCACCAGTAGATGGCCAGGCTCCGGTAGTCGTGCCGGTCGCCGCTGGGCGGCAGTTTCGTTTTGTTGACCACCGTGAACGGCCCGGCGGTCATCGCCGCGTCCGCGTCCCGGCGCAGTTCCGCCACGGCGGCCGCCGCGGCAGGGTCCCCGTCCGCCGCCCGCTCTTTCGCCTTGGCGAGCAGTTGCGCGTCCAACAGCACCAGACTGGCGCCGGACGCCGGGGCGTCGGGTTTTGTCCTGGTGGCGCAGCCGCAGACGAGCAGCACAAACACGGAGAAGATGCATACAGAGACTTTGTTCATGTTCTGTGTCCCGATGTGGTTGAGCATGCGTGACGTGCCCGCATTTCCCACACTATACCCCAAGAGCAGTCATCGTGGGGACACCTGTACCCGCACAGACTCGCCGGACATCCGCGCCGGGTGATAACATTGGCCGCATTGGGCCGGTTCAACCTTGAAGGACCCTCTTTCATGAAGCGAGTTGCCTTTGTGCTGGTGTTGCTCTGCGTCCTGTCCGTCTGTCCCCTGGCCGTCGCGGCAAACCCGATCACCCTGTATGTCATTGGTGATTCCACCGCCGCACCGTACACGCCGGACCGGTATCCCCTCACAGGATGGGCGCAGACCTTGCAGGACCATTTTGACCGTGGCAAGGTGGTGGTCGCGGACAAGGCCAAAAGCGGGCGCAGTTCGAAAAGTTTCCTAGAGGAGGGCTCTTGGGCGCCGGTGCGGGACGCGCTAAAGAAGGGCGATTACGTCTTCATCCAGTTCGGGCACAACGATTCCAAACAGGAGCCGGAACGCCGAACCGAACCCGGCACCACCTACAAACAGTTTCTGAAGATCTATGTGGATGATAGCCGCGCGCGCGGTGCGTTTCCCGTAATCGTAACGCCGATCAACCGAAACGCATGGGCGGACGACCGCACACTGGCAGAATTCCACGGTGCCTACCCGCAGGCCGCCCGTGAAGCCGCCCGGGAGCTTCAGGTGCCGCTGATTGACCTTAACGCGCTGACCAAGAGTCTCATGGAGTCGTGGGGTCCGGACAAGTCAAAGGGACTGTTTATGCGGCTGGAGAAGGGGGAATTTCCCAACTTCCCCGATGGTGCCACGGACAACACGCATCTGCAGGAGAAGGGCGCGCGTGAAATCTGCCGCCTGGTTGCCGCCGATATCAAGGCGCGGCAATTGCCGCTGGCCGCCTTTGTGAGGGAACCGTGGCGGTCCACCGGCGAACGCACGGTCATCACGGTCAAGGACGGTGAATTCCACGATACGGTTGTCTCCGGGCGTTGGCGGTTGTCCGGCGTGCTGGAGGTTCGCTTTGACGGCCGCATCGAGCCGCACGAGAACACGGTGGTGCAGGTGTATGGGCCGGGCGTGGGGGCCATTGAGGGCCGCTTTGACCAAATCCAGTTGCCCGACGGCTGGCGCTGCGACACAGATTACGGCCACCGGCCCGCCACGCTGACGCTGCGCAATTTCCGCCCCAACCGCGCACCCGCCTTTCCCGGCGCCGAGGGCTTCGGCAAGTACACCATCGGCGGGCGCGGCGGCAGGGTGTGCGAGGTCACGAACCTGAACGACAGCGGCCCCGGCAGTTTCCGCGCCGCCTGCGAGGCCGACGGACCGCGCACGGTCGTCTTCCGCGTGTCCGGCACCATCCCGCTGGAGAGGGAACTCAAGGTGCGCAACCCCCATTTGACCATCGCGGGCCAGACCGCGCCGGGTGACGGCATCTGCATCAAGAACTACCAGTTCAATTTCGACACGCAGCATATGATTGTCCGCTACCTGCGCTCTCGGCCCGGTGACGAGAAGCGCAAGGAGCAGGACGGTTTCGGCGGCGGCGGCGACCACATCATCGTGGACCACTGCTCCGTAAGCTGGGGCATAGACGAAACGCTCTCGATCAACAAGGCGTCGAACCTGACCGTGCAATGGTGCCTTGTCAGCGAAAGCCTCACGAGGTCGCTGCACAAGAAGGGATCGCACGGCTACGGCGGGCTGTGGGGCGGGGGTTCGTTTCACCACAACGTGCTGGCGCACCATTCCAGCCGCAACCCGCGCGCCTCGGGCAATGAGAACTCGGGCCTGCTGGACTTCCGCAACAACGTCATTTACAACTGGGGGTTCAACAGCGCCTACGGCGGCGAATTGTGGCCGCGCAACTGGATCAACAACTACTACAAGCCCGGCCCGGCCACGTCGGAAAAGGTGCTCCACCGCATCTTCCTCCAGAAGGATCCGCGCGGACGCATGTACGCCGACGGCAATTTCATGTGGGGCTGCCCGGAAGTCACGCGGGACAACTGGAAGGGCATTGATTTCGCGCCCGACGGTGAAGCCACGGAGAAGACGCTTCGGGTGGACACGCCGTATGCCGCGGCGCCTGTCAAGACCCAGTCGGCCGCACGCGCGTACAAGAAAGTTCTGAAGGAGGCGGGCTGCTCACTCACACGTGATTCTGTGGATGGCCGGGTGATCAACGAAGTGCGCACGGGCATCGCGAAATACGGCGAGACCTACGCTGGCGGCGGCAAGGGCCTGATTGACTCGCAGACGGCCGTGGGTGGCTGGCCTGAACTGCGCTCCGAGACGGCGCCCGAAGACTCCGACCACGACGGCATGCCCGACGCATGGGAGCGCAGGCATGGGCTGAACCGCAATAACCCCGCAGACGGCGCGCATGATACCGACGGTGACGGGTACACGAACCTGGAGGAGTATCTGGATTGCCTGGCTCGCAGGCAACAGTAACAGGCCTGTTGTGGTCCGTTTTGAACTACCGGTCAGACCGTAGTTGCTGCAATGCCGCCTGATGATTGATTCACTGGAAGGCACAACTACTCCAAGGCGATTGAGCAGGAGCTAACAACTCGGACAAATTCAAACCCATCCACCAGAACGATGGGATATTTGCCTGCATCAGAAGCTTCGCCCAGTGCCGCTTTGGAGAACTGGCTGGTTGTGACCACCGCGCCCCGCGCATGTGGTTGCAGACTTCCTCTCAACTCAGCGACTTCTTTTCGCCCAACGGTGTGAAGCCAGCGTTTGGCTTGAATTTGGATCAGGAGGCCCCGTAAGGGCCACATGGTTTTGCCTGCAATCGCGTTTACATCGACGCCGCCATCTTGACTGTAACGAGTCACATGAACATCTATAAAGCCTGTGGCTATAAGAGTATCTTTTACCAAATGTTCAAACCGGTCTGGCGAAAGTGCAAGCATCCTTGATCGAAGCCGTTCCATTGTCATTGGATCCGGATGGTCCTCTTCTGACTGCACTACTGCAGGGGGGCGCCCGAGCTCTCTCTCATCGGCGTCCATTGCGTGATCTTTCTTCTCTTCGGCAACCAAGTCAGCCATCAACTTTCTATCAAAATCAGGGGAAACACCATCGAAAGCGGAATGAACTCTAAACTCGAATATCCAAACTTCTCGCGGTGCGCCGTGGATATCAATCTGCGTCTCCTTATAGTGCCGCAGATAGCTCAACAATCCAAGAAAGCCCCAACGCTTTGGACCTATGACCTTGTTTCTTCTGCTGCCAAGAAGCTGGAAACAGTAAATTGGAAACGTTTGGGCAGACTGCTCAAGTATTCTCTTGTTTGCCCCGCCGAGCGCCTGATTCCCCTTTTGGCCAGCACCTGTATATACGAGGATGTCACCTTCGACCCTGTCATGATAAGGATTCTCACCAATTATCCTCCCAGTCGGTACGGATGTTAAAAGTACGGCTCGCCGAATCCCGCCATTGTCATTTGTAGAGAATCGAATTCCGCCAGCGTTACCGACACCCAAAGAACGGTATATTTCTTCGTGCGTATAGACTTCAGTTGGGGTGAAAACAATCATCCTCGTGGCACCCTAAGCAAATGGCGACCTAACTGCCATCTGTTTCTTAATGTTCCGAAATGTTGTGCGTAGCGACGCGGGTCCTTGCTGGCACTGGCTCCAGAATTCCTGTTGGAAACGGCCATCCTTTCATTTCGGCAGTCGGGCGTTGCCAAAACAAGACGTTTATAAAGATTACATTCTTGATATAGAGCAATACAAGGTCGAATTAAGCCGGATAGACCCTTCTGAAGACACCTTGCATTGGGATGGTCGGCATCCTTCCCCTGCGCGTAATTGGCTTTCTTCTCAGATTGAATCTATGCTCGACAGTCGAAGACAGATGACCAACGGATTGTATGACTTCCATCAATCACGGTCTTGGGAAATTCCGACTTGACGAAACAGGCCATCTGTGATAAAAGGTGATAGCGCTGTGGCGTTCATAGTACATAGTCAATTATGGCGTGCCTCAAGTACGAAAACGGAACCTTCTCTCACGAGAATTATGGCCAACTGGACGTGATGGAATGAAGCAGAAGTGATTCACTATTTGCGTGCATTCCCCAAATCGCGTTTCCAATTGATGGAATTGTGCCATAGATTTGAGAAGGATCTCTTCATGGTGGTCTGTGCGGCATGCCAAGACAATTGACGGTGCCAGCAGGCGGTACCAGCCGCGAACCACTTAGCAAGAAAGTCTTGTCGTATCTCTGTCAGGATACCGAAATGAATAAGAAGCTCGGAGAAGTTGCAAGGCTGGCCAACAACTACGTAGCCAGATGGCTCGCCAAGCACCCGGCAGTCAAGGAGGAATCCCTTACCGACTGGCTTCCGGACTTCTTGGAACAAAGCAGCCCAAGTATCCGATATTTTGAATTCGACCGGCATGAAGAAACAAGTTCTTCTGGCTTTGATTGGGATTGGTGGTTCTTGCTGGAATGCGGATGCTTCAGGGCTCGCGTGAAGGCCAAGAAGTTGCAGTTAAGTAGAGACTATTACTCCGAGCTTACCCAGGCAAACCAGACCGACTGCCAGATTGACCTTCTCTTGGATTCAAGTGCTGCAAAGCAGTTCTACCCGCTATATATGTTCTACGCGAAACCTGATGACTTTGAGCGTTGCCGGATATTGCCTACCCCCACGGCACTGTCAATTTGTGGTGCCCAAGAGATACACGAGTTAGCCTTTGGATCGCCATGTCACCATATCGAGTGTAGGGACATCTGTGCCCTAACCATTCCCCTGGAGTGCCTCTTCTACTGTCCAGTTACCCATGATTTTCCACCAAACGGCCCCGAGCAGCTTTTTCGCCATTACTTCCAAACGCCTCTTAGAAGTCGCGTAGGAGAGCCAGAAGTACCCGGGAATGATCGGCGTAGGGGTTATGAGGAGAGTGTCCCTCGAATTATTCGTTCGCTGTTCAAGATGCGAGAAACAGACAACGATACTGAGCGCATTTTGCGGGATTATAAGTCCATGTATGAGGGTTCACGCGGTGTCGTAATCTTCGACCTCGACGATGAGTGGGAATAGTCGAACAAGGCGCTGCAACGAATAGGAATTAGGAGTTTGTGGCAGTACCACAGTCGCCCTCCTCTGAACACGTGCGGCGAGTTCCATTCCCGGATTGCCGAACACAGGAGAGTATCGAAAAGGCCAAGACAACGTTGCATATTGAGGATTTTGGATGCAGGTATCTTGTGGTTCAGAGCGGTTGGGAGGCCTCTGCAGAATCATGTCTGATAAACTTCTCTTGGCCCGTATAGAATAGTGAAACGAATACCTGTTGCGGGATCGGAAAACATGGCGATGACTCAAAGACCGGGCAAATAAGCGTTCCCCTTGGGACACGCTTCACCCCGGTCGCGCATGGGCTGGTTCGCCGGATTTGGAGGACGCCTTTCCGGAGGAGAGCATACGAAAAAGCGTTGTCCTTCATTTTGATAAATTGAACACAAGACAGGCCGTATATCCTGACGTCCAAGCAGTCCTCGACGCGTTTCTGGATAGCCTGCGCGTCTGACTCTATCGCGTTTCTTTCGCCAAATTCGGTTTGGTCTTTCCAGGTGTTCTTCTTGGAGGTTGCGGGTTCCGTGTTGTGGGTTGCGCCATGATCGCAGTGCTGACCGATTAACGAATCTGTATTTGTGCTAAAATGGCCATTTGACAAGGGCATTCAGGATCTTGATTATGGACCGCATTCAACGCATTCTTACCGGAGACTTTGCCGCCTCTGAAATCAAGCGGTATGTTCTTGCGGAGGCGGGTATCTTCTGGGGGCTCATCTTCACCGCGTGGATGAGCTATCCGGCGGAGCACCACTACTCGATCATGTCGCACACGTTCAGTTTCCTGGGTTCATGGGACCCGCAGCACAATCCGGAGCACTGGTATTTCTTCTCCGTGGCGATGGCATTCTGGTCGCTCGCGTCGGTGCCGCTGGTGTTTTACCACTACCGGCGCTTTGCGCTGATCTCCCGTGCCGGCGCCTTTGTGGGCGCGTTCTTCCTGCTGCTGGGCAGCATCGGCACGATGGGCGTGGCCTGTTTCCCGGATGCGCGCGGGGCGGTGATCGGCACGGTCGAATGGACGAAGATCCACGAGAAGGTGGCGGTGCTGGTGGCCATCGGTTACACGCTGGGACTGCTGTGGCACGGCGGGATGCTGTTGTGGGACCGGGCGGCGCGTGCAAGGGCCGGCCGGCCGGGTCCCTTTGACCACCGGCGGCTCACGTGGCCGTACCTGTTCTGGCTGGCGGTGACGGGCACGGGCGTGTGCAACCAGATCGCCTGGGGCCTCCGCTACGAGGGCATGAAGAAGGCGGCGGCGGCGGCCGGGACGCATGTTGGCAGTTCCTGGGCGATGTCGCTGAACACGTTCTACGCATTTCCGCTTTGGGAGAACATCGTCATTTACGCGCTGTTCATTTTCCTGGCATGGTTTGCACTGGCCGTGCCCAACGAGATTCCCCAACGCGCAGACAGATGACACACCGCGCCGGGCAGCGCGTTGTGTTTCATTGACACCTTTTCAACGGGCACATGACAACGGGTGAAGTTCCAGGAGGCCGGGGCGATGCGGGCAATAGTCTCGTCGTGTCTTCTCATAACGCTTTTCTGCTGTGGCTGGGCGCACGCCTTTGGGCCGGCCACGCATGCCTATCTGGCGATAAAGGCCGCGGGCAGCACCCATCCGGACGTAGTCCTGGGGGCGATGATGCCCGATTTTGCGCAGCTCGTCAAGGGGGACAACCCCACGGCGGCGGGCAAACTCGGCAGCATGACCCATTCTGAATTTGACCGGCTGGCCCAATCGTGCTTTGCGCTGGGCTTCTCAACGCACAACGGCACCTGGGGCGGCGATCATTACGCGCACATGGTTTTTGCCCCGCAACCCGAAGAAATACTGTCGGTCATTGTCATCCGCCAGTTGAGCCAGGAGTTCAGCATTCCTCTCGGAAACGGCGAGGACCTGTTTGAGGCCGCCATGGACTACCTTTCGCGCGTGGATTACGGGCCCGAGCTGGGCGCGATCATCGAGCGGAGCGCGGCCGCATCGGGCGCGCAGAACGAGCAGGCGGTGGTGGACGCCTTTGCCGCCGAACTGTCGGCGCGCACGACGGGACTGACCGCCGCCCAGGCCGAGTCGCTCATCCGGAATGCCTTCCGCGCCTTTCTCCAGGCGGCGCGCGCGCTGGGACAGCAGATGAAGGGCGACATCGCCTCGACACGCGCGGCATTGCTGCCCATGCTGGCGGCTTATCTGAGCGTGGACACGGCGACGGCGGGGACCTACCTCGACCGTGCCGTGCAGCTTTGCACGGGGTACAAGGCGGAACTGGCGCGCATCTCCGACGAAATGGCCGGACACCTCGCGCCGCTGAACTGCCCGAACACCGAGGGGGAGGGCGAAGTCGAAGGCGAACCCGAGACGCCCGCGGAGTTCTGCACCATTCTGTACGGCCTCTCGAACAACGCGCTGCTGGGCGCGGTGGGCGAGCAGTACCGGAGCCTGATCGCACTGCTGTCGCCCGACACCGCGGACCTGAACGGACCCTTCACGGTGGACCTGACCAATTCGGCCAATTACATTGTGAGCGTGCAGGGAAACGGCATGCTCGACGGCGCCAATGAACTGGGCCTGCTGGCCCGCATCCTGCTGGAGGAGGACTTTGACAACGGCCTGCTGACACACGCGCAGGTGCGGGACGCATGGCAGCACAATTACGACCGGCTGCTGAACTGGAATGTGGGGCCCGTGCTGTCCCCCACTTTGGTTCCCCTGGCCCCGGGCCTTGTGGAAATGCTGGCCGGCTATGTGACCCTGGGCGACGGGGAATTGACCTCCTCGGCGTACAGAAAGGCCGCCGGTACAGGTTCGTTCGGGTTTGTTGCCGGGCTGTTTTCCGTGTTGAACGACGCGATAGTCGGCTACCTCGGCAGCGGATTCACGCATCCCGTGCTGCAGAAGGAGGATTTTGTCCTGCTGCCGGCGCTGTCGGCGGAGGGGGACGCGGACGGCGACGGATTCACCAACAGCCAGGAATATGCCTATTTCACGCCGCGTCTGTGCGTGCTGCCGCAGAAGAGCGGCCCGTCCACTGACTACGTGGCGGCGGCGCTCAACCCGGGCATCTGTCCCGACTGTCCCGGATGTCCCACCTGTGCGCCGACACCGGGTTCCCTTTTCCCCGTCGGGGCCAACGCCTGCCTGGCGGTGCCGGGCGACTTTCCGGCCGCCACCGCGTTTGCCTGGTCCAAAGACGGGGCAGGCCCGCTGGTTGAGGGACGGTGCGGCGGGGTGCGCTGCCAGCGGTTGTCCATCATGAACCTTCAGATCGAAGACTCGGGCACGTACCGTTGCACCTACGGCGCCGCGAAGAGCGCCTATACGGTGAGTATCACCGTTGCGCCCCGGGTCCCCGCGCGGGGCTGGGGATCGGTTCTGGGTATTGGTTTGGTGCTGGCGGTGTTCGCCGCACTGCGCATGCACCGGAAGGGGTATCGGCGCGGTTGAAGCCCTCTTCCGGCTACTTCGTAACCGCCTTCATGTAGTACTTGGCGATGACCCGCTCGATGGCCCGCGCGGTTGCGACCACAATTTCGATGTACGCGCCGGTCGCGTGCTGCAGATCCTCGATGGCAATCAGGTCGAGCGGGTTGGCCATGGCCACGGTCAACTGGCCGTTGTCGTAAACCAGCGGCACACAGCGGTGGTTCACGGCGATGTTTGACGGCACCATGCGCATGGCCTCGGCGGTCATTTCGCGCTCGATGTCCTCGACAAAGCGCGAGCGCATCTGCGCGGCGAGCGTGGCGGCGATCACCTCCTCGGTGGCATAGCCGAGTTCGACGATAATCTGGCCGATGCGCTTGTGCGGTTCGGCCACCTGCATGCGGATGGACTCGTCGAACTGCTCCTGCGTCATGATTCCCGCGTCCACCAGGATCTCGCCGACCTGCCTGCGCTGGCCGCGGCCGCGGGCGTTGTTGACCACCGCAGCCACGTCGTGCGGACCGCGCGCCTTTTCGCGCCGCGGAACCGGCGGGGGCAGCGGAGCGCCCTCGTCGGGGAAGGCGTCCCCAATGATTGTCGTGGGCCTGGGCGTTTCCTTGACGGGTTCCTTGACGGGCACCCTTGCCTGATCCTCCGTCTGCACGCGCGCGCGCATGGCGCGCAGGGAGCGCGAGCGCTCCCCTTCCAGTTCCGTTTCCAGCCTGGCGATGCGCTCCCGGAGTTCGGCGTTTTCCGCAGCGTGCGCCTGCAGCCCCTCGATTTCAGCGAGCAGCATCTTCTTCTCGATCTCGGCCCGGCTGCGCCCCTCTTCCGCCTCGTGAAGCCGCTCGTGCAGCGCACCGGCCTCCGCGGCAAGGCACTCCATCTCGCCGGAGCATCCCGAGAGCAGGCGCTCCTTCTCTGCAAGGGCGGCCTGCGCCGAGTCCAACTGGTCGGCGCGCGCCAGCGCCTCCTTCAATTGGGCCTCGACGGATTCGAGCTCCGCAATGCGCAGACCCCTTTCCGCCAGTGCAGCCTGAGCCCCGTCCAGTTGCGCGGCACGCTCCAGCGCCTCCTTCAACTGCGTTTCGACAGATTCAAGCGCGGCAATCCGCTGGTCCTTTTCGGCCAGTGCGGCCCTGACGGCATCCAACTGGGCGGTGCGTTCCAGCGCCTCCTTCGACTGCGCTTCCACAAACTCAAGTTCGGCGATGCGAAGGTCCTTTTCCGCCAGGGCGGTCCGCAGCGCGTTCAACTGTGCGGATTCCTGCGCCTGTTCATCCTTTCGCCGCGTCTCGTCCGATTCGAGCGCCGCGAGGCGCTGTCCTGTTTCGGCCAGGGCATTCTGGGCGGCATTTGCCTTGGCGGCCACCTTTTCGAGCACCCCTTTCAACTGCGCCTCGGCCGTTTCAAGCGCGGCGATGCGCCGGTCCCGTTCCGCCAGTGCGGCCTGGGCAGCATCCAGTTGCGCGGCGCGCTCCAGCGCCTCCTTCAACTGGGTCTCGACGGATTCAAGCGCGGCAATCCGCTGGTCCTTTTCGGCCAGTGCGGCCCGTGCCGCGTTCGTTTCTGCGGTTTCCTGCCCGAGCGCTTCCTTGAGTTGCGCTTCGGCGGATTCCAGTGATGCGATGTGCCGGTCCCGTTCCGCCAGTGCGGCCTGGGCCGCATCCAGTTGCGCGGCGCGCTCCAGCGCCTCCTTCAACTGGGTCTCGACGGATT
>CALDSM010000753.1 GCA_937923585.1 uncultured bacterium | reverse complement strand
CCCGCAGGCCATGCCTGCGGGTTCCGGAGCGCCGGGGCATGGCCCCGTCGAAGAAAAGCGGCGGCATGGCCACCGCAGTCAAAAGAAGAAAGGAAGACGGAACTACCCCGCGCCCTCGACTATCGCAATCTCTTCCGCCGTCAGCCCGTACAGCGCGTACACCAGTTGATCAATCTCGTGGTCCGTCGCCGTGATCTGGCGCTGCAACAGTTTCCGTTCGTGTTCCGTCGTCGCCGCAGGCAACTGCTTGTGCAGCGTCAGCATCCGCTCCACCAGCGAGACCATCAGACCATGAAGCAGTCTTTCTATTGACTGCGGTGGCCATGCCGCCGCTTTTCTTCCCGCAGGCCATGCCTGCGGGTTCCGGAGCGCCGGGGCATGGCCCCGTCGAAGAAAAGCGGCGGCATGGCCACCGCAGTCAAAATTAGGTCAGAACTACTCCGCGCCCTCGACTATCGCAATCTCTTCCGCCGTCAGGCCGTACAGCGCGTACACCAGTTGATCAATCTCGTGGTCCGTCGCCGTGATCTGGCGCTGCAACAGTTTCCGTTCGTGTTCCGTCGTCGCCGCAGGCAACTGCTTGTGCAGCGTCAGCATCCGCTCCACCAGCGAGACCATGCGGTCATGGGATGCCTTGTCGGCCGGGTCTGTCATATCCACGGTACGAATTGGCAATCCTTCTATGTACTGCCGGTTCAAAGCAAAATAGCCGCCCTGAAAAGGGGTACTGGTGCCCTTGATTACAGAACTCAATAGCTTTGAGTTCAACAGCCCGAGAAGATATGCCGGAGAAGAACAGACGTTCTCATGTTGAACAATCCCGTATCCGCCACCACCTCCTCCACCACTGCCTACAAAGTAGTATTGCCCGTCAAAATCGGCAGAGAAACAGCTTCCTGCTGCAAGCGACGGCACAAGAATCTTGGGCAGGCTAAAGCGAGTGTGATTCTTCTTGTAGACATAGCCATACCATTTGTCTCCCATGCGGCCTTTGTCTCTAGCCGCAAGTCTCTGAAAATTCGTTTCCAGATAGGCCCACGTCAATGGATACATACGTTTATAGTCATCAGGCTCAATTAGAATCGAGCGTCCTTCATGGAGTTCGTATGGGAAAATCAATCGCTTTGTTGCATTGGACAGGAAATATCGACGAATGTTGAGTGACCCTTTCAAGAATCGCTTTAGGTGCTCGTTTTCGAGCCAGTGGTCAGTGTCTGTTGCTTTGGAACGGCAAAGCACACGATCTCCCTTTGTCTTGATTTCCTCCAAGATGAATATGTCATCAGCATCTGTTTGCAGGCCAACGAACAGTTGGGCCACATCTCCCAGCTTTACGGGCATAACGGCGAGCCTGTCAAGCAAAGCCGCGTTCTTGCCTACCGCAAAATTCCATTCCGCCTCTCTGATCTGCGGTGCGCTGATGTTCCCCGCCTTTCCCGTACCGTCCAGCCTCCAAGCGGCCAAGTCGTCCGCTTTTACGAACTGGCACACCTCGGCAGGTGCCTTGTCCAAGAACAGCAGGCAAGTATAGGTTGTTGCACCAGTGAACACCTGCTGGTCGCCGAAGTGTACGACCTGGGCCAGGTGCTTTCCCTCTGCAATGAGCGAACGCACCGGCGCTCCATACTTGGCGTTGAAGAATTTGTGCGGGCAGATGAATCCCATGCGCCCGCTGTGGTTGAGCAGTTGCAGTGCCTTCTCGATGAACACGACGTAGATGTCATAGTTGCCCTGCGAGCCCGCCTTGTAGAGCGTCTTGTACAGTTCGACTTCCTTGGGTGCCCATTCCTTCATGGTCTGGATGCGGATGTAGGGCGGGTTCCCCACCACGGCATCAAACCCGCCGTCCTTCACGATAAACGGAAACTCGTGCTTCCAGTCGAAGGCGTTGATGCGGAACATCTCCTCTGCATCAAACGCATCGGTCTGCTGGCCTTTGTAAAAGTCGGGGCCGATGAGCGAGTTGCCGCACTTGATGTTGTTGTCGAGGTCAGGCAGGGCGCGCTGGTGGAAGAGTCCGCTCTTGAGCCCGAGCGTGTCGGCCGTTTCGCCTTCGAGCACCTTGAGCAGGAGGGACAGCTTGGTGACCTCGACGGCCTGGGGGTCTATGTCCACGCCGTAGATGTGGTCGAGCAGGATGCGCTTGCGCTCGGGGATGGTTAGGGCGTAGTCGTTGTCGCCGCACTGGCGCAATTTCCCGGCTTTGCACAGCTTTGCGAGCGTTTTGTTTTGGGGATCCTTCACAGGATCTTTGGCTGTGTACTTTTTGAGATGCCAGTCAAGCAGGAACTGGTAGGCGACGATGAGGAAGGAGCCGGAGCCGCAGGCGGGGTCGAGCACGCGCAGGGGCGGGTTGCCCGGTTTGGACCCGTCCACGTCGGCGGGCTCCTTTCCCTCCAGCAGTTTGCCGACGGTGTTTTGGACGATGTAGTCCACGATGTAGGTGGGGGTGTAGTAGACGCCGCCGGCCTTGCGGACTTCGGGCTTTTCCTCGACTTTGGCCTGGTGTCCGGCGGTGAGCCGGATGACCTTGCCGAGGAACTGCTCGTAGACCTGGCCAAGGATGTCGGCGGGGAGCACGGAGAATTCGTAGGGGCTGTCGGGATAGTAGAGCCCGCCCAGGATCGGCTTGAGCACCTTGTCGTCGATCGCCAGGCCGAGGGAAACGCCGTCGTAGTCGGCCCGGCCCTTTTCGGCGTGGAAATGAAAGAGGCCGGAATTGTAGCGGTCGTCGGCCTGCTGGAAGGCCACCTTCAACTCTTCGTAGATGTCCTTCTTTGCGGACAGTGCCTTGAGCCTGCCGTAATCCTCGATGCCGCGATCCTCGCAGAGGCGCAGGAAGATGATGCGGTCTATCGTGCGCTGAACCGCGTCGTTGAGGCCGCGCTGGTCGAGGCCGGGGTTGCGCAGGGCGATGTTGCGCGCGAGCGCGTCGCGCCATGCCTCGATCTCGGCGAGAAAGGCGGCGTCCACGGTGGCGGTGCCGCGCTTGCCCTGGGTGGATTCGGCGTACTTGTCGAACGCGCCCTTGAGGATGGCGTCCTTGGAAAAGCGGCCCGCGATCTCGTCCCAGTGCCGCTCATATTCGGTGTACGGCAGGTACATGACGCGGTGCGCCGAGGGCTTGTCGGACAGGGCCGGCTTGACGCGGCAGTCATAGACGGCGAACTCCTCAAAATCGGTGAGGATGCTCAGGGGCAGTTTGGCGGACCATGCGTAGCGGCGCACCTGGTAGGCGGGGCTGGCGTTGTCGCGCACGTTGACGGCGGGCGCCTTGGCCTCCAGGAAGAACTTGCGCACGCCGCCAATGCGGAAACAGTAGTCGGGCGCCTTCTTGGTGCCGTCAATGTCTATCGAGTCCTCGTGAATCACGTCGCGGTAGGCGTGGGCATGGCCGGCCTCGTTGTTCATGTCCCAGCCGAGACAGGTGAACATGGGATCAATGAAGTCCTTGCGGACGAGCGTCTCGTTGTACCGGCCCGACCGGTAGGCGGCCTCGTTCTGCTTGAACAGTTCGACCAGTTGGGCGATCTTTTCCGGCATGGGCATGGCAGTCTTCTCCCGCGTGCTTTCAGTGTAGCCGCAAGGGCCGCGCGGGCTCAATTTTTGACTGCGGTGGCCATGCCGCCGCTTTCATTCATCCCAGGACCCTGCCCTCGTTCGGCGTCATGACGCGCCCAAGGGAAAGCGGCGGCATGGCCACCGCAGTCAAAAGAAGAAGCCGCCCCTTCGCGCTAATCACGCGAAGGGGCGGTGCGTTTCCGATTCAGGTTGGGCTTAGTTGCCGCAGCCGCAGCAGCAGCCTCGGGAATTGAGCCAGTCAATGATGCCCTGCGGGTCGGGTGAGTAGGCGTCGGCGCCGATCTTGTCGCAGAACTCCTGGGTCAGCGGCGCGCCGCCGACGACCACGACCGCCTTGGAATCCTTTTCCTTGACGAGCTTGGTGGTGGCCTCCATGTTGACCATGGTGGTGGTGAGCAGCGCGCTCAGGCCGACGATGCAGCCGGGGTGCTTCTCGACTTCGGCGAGGAACTTCTCGGGGGCCACGTCCACACCGAGGTCAATGACCTCGTAGCCCGCGCCCTCCATCATCATGCGGACGAGGTTCTTGCCGATGTCGTGGAGGTCGCCCTTGACGGTGCCGACAACGAACACGCCCTTGTGCACGGCGGCACCGCTGGCAAAGGCCGGCTTGAGCTGGTCCATGCCGGCGGTCATGGCCTTGGCGGCCATGAGCAGGTCGGGAACAAAGACCTCGTTCTTGCTGAACTTGCGGCCGACGTCGTTCATGCCGACCATCAGGCCCCGGGTGAGAATGTCGTTCGGATTCACGCCGGAGGACAGCGCGTCGCGAACGAGTTCGAACACCCCCTCCTGGCCGCGGAGGTCCGGCGGATAGGGCGAGTTCTGGTTGATCTTGCCCCGGCTTGTGCAGGTTGCGATGCGTTCAAAGAGTTCCATGACATTGTTCTCCAAAACCGTGATTTCGGTTGACCTTACGGGAATATACTACACATAACGCCCCAATTCCAATCCCCGTTCAACGAAGTATTTGTAGGAGTCATAGGAGACCTGGTTGGGGATGCTGTGGTCGGAATGGAGCACGTATCCGTGGTTTCCCTTGACCACGGGCACCTTGGCCGACAACTCCCGGTCCATGGCGGTGCGGTCGTTGCTGTAGAGCACGCGCACATCCATGCCGCCCATGAACGACAACCGGCCGCCGTAGTCCCGGTAGAGCCGGAGCAGGTCCATGCCGGCCTTGACCTCGATGACCTGGAGGCAGTCTATGCCCGCCTCAATCATGCCGGGCACCAGCGGCTCGACATAGCCGCAGGAGTGCATGACCACGGGAAGGCCGCGGCTCTTGGCATAGGCGATGGTGAAACGGTGGCCGGGCTGGATGATCTCGCGGTACATCTCGGGCGACATGAACGGCCTGCCCTTGAAGCCCATGTCCTTGTAAAACCATACGCCGTCGGGCGGGACCTCCTCGGCGAACAGGATTTCCATGAGGTCCACGGTGAGCCGGGCGTAGGTGT
>CALDSM010000752.1 GCA_937923585.1 uncultured bacterium | reverse complement strand
GCCGCCCAACGGCGGCACCCACCGGCGCGAGGGGCATGTGTCGTTCCCCGTCTATCCGAAGGCCGGCGCCGCCAACGGCACCCCTGTCACCAACACCGCCTCTATCGTCTTTGATGTGAACCAGGCGATTCTGACAAACGAGGTGCTCAACACCATTGGGCAGCCTACGGAGGGTGAAGGGGAAGGCGAGGGCGAAATACAGCCTGAAGGCGAGGGTGAGCCCCCGTCGGAAGGTGAGGGAGAACCGGTGGAAGGCGAAGGGGAACCGGAGGGCGAGGGAGAAGGCGAGGGCGAGCCCGTTTTGCCGGTTGCCGTTCCCAACGTGGTCGGGCTGGCCCAAGCCGCCGCCGCGTCCGCAATCACCGCGGCAGGGTTGACGGTCGGTTCGGTGACGGAGGAATACAGCGACACGGTTGCCAAAGGCGCGGTTATCCGTCAAGACCCGTCTGCGGGCACTCAAGTCATGCCGGGTTCGTCCGTGAGTCTGGTGGTGTCCAAGGGCAAAGAGAAGCGCGGAATCTTCAGTTGCGGGCCGGGCACTCCGGGAGACACGTCCCACGGCACCGACCTGGCCCTGTTGGTGCTGCTGTTGGCGGCGCTGCTGGTGGGACATGTCCGAAAATGTCCGGCGCGCTGCTGAATTCGTGCGGCGGGCAGTTGGTGTGCGGTTGTCTTGGGCCTTGCCCTTGTTGAATGTGGCGGTCCCGGAGGCAAATGAAGTCCGGCGTGGTCTTCGTATAGTATGGGGCAGAACCGTCTGCCACGGAATTCAGATTTTCCAGGGACAGGCTGTATCGTCCGAAAACGGGAGATTCTTATGAACAACAGACTGTCATGGCTGGCCCTGTCGGGATGGATCGCCGCAGCAAGTGTCATGGCTGCCGCGCAGGATGGCGGCCTTTGGCTTGACCCGCGCTGCCAGCCCCTTGAGGCGGCGAAGTCCGGCCCGTTTCTCCAAAATGACGACGGCAGCCTGCTGACGGTGGACAAGAACATCCTGCGCACCAGCACGGACGGCGGCAAGACCTGGTCCGAGGGCGGGGAGGTCATTGATCCGGGCATCAACATGATCCCGAACGGGCATGTGGGGCAGTTCCTGCGCACCAAGGACGGCGCGCTGGTGATCCTGTTCCTGGACTTCACCAAGTACGTGTTTGCATGGGACGACGAGAAGAACGCGCCCAAGCCGGAGTGCATGCTGGAACTGTGGAGCATTCGCAGCACCGACGGCGGCAAGACCTGGTCGGACAAGCAGCGGCTGCTGGACGGGTACAACGCGGACTTCATGGGCTTCATCCAGTTGAAGAGCGGGCGGCTCGTGGCCACGGTGGAACACCTGTCGCCGGAACTGTGCCGGTGGCTGGGCTGCTCCTTCTTCTCTGACGATGCGGGAAAGACGTGGACGCGCAGCAACTGGATAGACCTGGGCGGGCACGGCCATCATGACGGCACGCTGGAGCCGACGGTTATTGAGCAGAACGACGGACGGCTGATGATGTTCATCCGCACCAACCTTGACCGGATTTGGGCGGCATGGTCGGATGACCAGGGCGCGAACTGGCGGGTCATCCAACCGACGGACATCGAGGCCAGCAGCGCGCCCGCCTGGGTCACGCGGCTGCGCAGCGGACGGCTGATGATGGCCTGGAACCCGCTCCATCCCGAGGGCGGGGAATGGAAGAAGTCGCATAACCGGTCTGCAACCGAGAAGCCCGCGTCCTGGTACCGGGAGGAACTGTGTGTCACCTTTTCCGACGACGACGCCAAGACGTGGACAAAGCCGGCAGTCGTGGCGCGCTATCCCGGGAAGTCGCTGGCTTATCCCTACCTGTTTGAGCGCGCCCCCGGCGAGGTCTGGGTGATGACCTATTACGGCGACCCGCACGTGGCCGTGAGACTGAACGACAAGGACTTTGCGCCCGCTCAGCAGCCGTGACCCACTGGAAGCGCAACGTGGTTTCGATCTTTTCCGGTGTTGGCGATTTTCGGGAGAATCAGTTAGAATAGCCCCGCAGTCGGCCCGATGACTGGAATAATGGATGTTCGCATTTTGCAGGGTCGCCTTGGGCCCGTCCGAAAATGCCGCTTGGGCAAGACTTTGGGAGTGTCTATGAGCACAGTAATCGTGACCGGTTCGGGGGGGTTGATTGGGGCGGAGACGGTGCGCCAGTTTGCGCGCGCGGGCCACACCGTGGTCGGCGTGGACAACGACATGCGCGCCTATTTCTTCGGCGCCGACGCTTCAACCCGCTGGGCGGCGGACCGGCTGCGGGAGGAATGCCCGAGTTACCGCCACCATGACGCGGACATCCGCGACTATGCCGCGCTGGAGCGCGTCTATGCCGAATACAAGGGCGACATCGCGGTGGTGGTGCACACGGCGGCGCAGCCCAGCCACGACTGGGCCGCCCGCGAGCCGCTCACCGATTTCGGCGTGAACGCGACCGGCACGCTGCACACGCTCGAACTCACCCGGCTGCTCGCACCGGAGGCGGTGTACATCTACACCTCGACCAACAAGGTCTACGGCGACACGCCGAACCTGCTGCCGCTGGTGGAGCAGGAGACCCGATGGGAGGTGGAGACCTCGCACCCGTACGCCGAGCACGGCATTGACGAGACCATGTCCATTGACCAGACCAAGCATTCCGTGTTTGGCGCGTCGAAGGCGGCGGCGGATGTGATGGTGCAGGAATACGGGCGCTACTTCGGCATGAAGTCGGCTGTGTTCCGCGGCGGCTGCCTGACCGGTCCGGGCCACAGCGGCGCCGAACTGCACGGATTCCTGGCCTATCTCATGAAATGCGCCATGACCGGCGCCACCTACCGTATTTTCGGATACAAGGGCAAGCAGGTCCGCGACAACATCCACTGCACCGACCTGGTGCGCTGCTTCCTGGAAGTGGTGAAGGCGCCCCGCGTGGGCGAGGTGTACAACATCGGCGGTGCGCGGCACAGCAACTGCTCGATGCAGGAGGCCATCGCGCTGTGCAGTGAAATCACGGGCAAACCCATGAACACGGTCTACGTGGAGGACAACCGCATCGGCGACCACATCGGGTGGCTCAGCGACGTGCGCAAATACAAGAACCATTACCCCGCCTGGCACCACGAGTACGACGTGCGGGCCATTCTGCA
>CALDSM010000751.1 GCA_937923585.1 uncultured bacterium | reverse complement strand
CGAGATCTGATCGTGACTGGAGTTCAGACGTGTGCTCTTCCGATCTCCCGCCCTTCTCGGTCCATGGCGTGAATTGCTCACATTGGCGGGGATGAATCCGGAGATTCTTCCGCCATCAACCTCCCCGCCAACCCCCATAGAGGCCCAGCTCATAAACCTCACGGCTCATGATTTCAATCTTCTGGCCTATCTTGTTTGCGCGCACCACGGCAAGGTGCGTGTCTCATGGCACGCCTGCAAGGCCGACCGGGATGCTGCTGACGGGATAACGCGTATACGGGGGATTGAGGACGGCGTCGCCCTTCCCGCATTACCGCTTTGTGGCGCAGACGGGGATGTCTCATATGTACCGGAGGGAGTCCTTGACCTATCGCCTTCTTTCGCCGGTCTGAACAACAGGACAGGGCAGGGATGGACGGAACGTGTGCTTTCACTCCTTGCGATTCACGGTCCATTCGGCCTTGCCTGGATGGAGGCAATAATAAGGGCGGCGGACCAGCGTGCCTCAATGGCGGACGGCGAGGACCCACTGTTGAAGGAGGTGATTTCATGATTCACATTCACGATCTGAACGGCTGTGCGCCCATGCCTCTTGCCCATTACCTGAAAGCGCTCGGCATCCTTCGGCTTGTTTCCGAACAGGCCGACCAGGCGGCGAGAGGCTGGTGGGAGGGGGAAAAGTTTCGATTGGCGACCACGCTTGACCGGGCTGAAATTGAGAAATTTTTTCTAGAAAGTTATAAGCCAACACCGATGGTGGCGCCGTGGAACAAGGGATCAGGTTTCTTTTATGCTGATGACCCAGGTCTGTCCCCGATTGTTATTTCAACCGCAGAACGATGGAGTGACTTTCGAAGTGCAATTGCTGATGCACAAATTATGGTTGAGAAAATGTGTGGCGCTGATAGAACAATCAGGATTATCAAAGAGGAAACGAAAGTATCTCCCGAAGAGAGAGAAAGTTTGAAGAGAGAGCTGAACTTTCCGACTGACAACAAAATCAAACCAACTAACGTTCAAAAAGGAGAATTGAAGCGGAAAATCGATGCGCTAAAGAATCGAAAAAAAGCTCTGGCCAACTCTGAGGAATACAAAAAGCGGCTTTCTGTAGCAAACAAAGAGTTTGAGAAACTCAAGAGTGGAATGTTCCCCAATTGCCGAATGAAATGGCGAGGCCCGCACCGGGAATGGTTGGATGCCGCGATGGTCTTGGATGACAATAACGATCCTAAATTTCCGGCTCTTCTCGGGACAGGTGGCAACGACGGTCGTCTAGATTTTACGAATAATTTCATGCAGAGGCTAAACGAGATATACAACCTCGGCCATCAAGAAGG
This sequence comes from uncultured bacterium, assembly GCA_937923585.1. Classification (GTDB taxonomy): domain Bacteria; phylum Hydrogenedentota; class Hydrogenedentia; order Hydrogenedentales; family CAITNO01; genus CAITNO01. The sequence goes on along the minus strand of CALDSM010000751.1, from coordinate 4,317 downwards.
GGTAGCCCGAGAACACGCCTCAAAATGGTTTACTGGAGCATTGTGGGGGGAGATCATCAATGATTGCCAGAATGGTAGCGCTGTTGGGCAATATATGCCAGGCATGGCAGGGGGTGCCAATAATACAACCGGATCGTCTGGTGACAGCATTCTGAATCCGGCTGATTTTATCCTGATGCTTGAAGGTGCAATCCTCTTCATCGCACACGCTACACGTAAGCTGGCAAATGCGAAATCGTCGCGTGCTTCTGCGCCGTTTGTCGTCAACGCGCATGGAAGTGGTTACTTAAGCGCTTCAGATGCCGATGAAAGTGCACGCGGCGAACAATGGATGCCACTCTGGGGGCAACCGCTCACGCTAAATGAATTGCGACATCTTCTTTCCGAGGGACGTTCACAACTTGGGTACCATACTGTTGCAAACGAGCCTCTTGATTTTGCACGCGCCGTGGCGCAACTGGGCACGACTCGTGGTATCAATGAATTCCAACGATTTGGTTACATCGAACGTAACGGTCAGGCAAACTTGGCCGTCCCGCTCGGTCGCTTCCTCGTCCCGGACAAGGTCTCGCCGGCGCTGGCCTGCCTTGACGACCTTGACCGATTCCGGTGGCTGACCCAACTGCGACGGGAGGCGCGGGACAAGAAATCTCCTGCCCGGCTCGCCGCAGCTGAACGAAATCTGACTGATGCGCTGTTCACGGTCACTCAGCATCCGGAGAGCAGGTCGGAATGGCAGGCCGTCCTGATAGCCTTGACGCAGGTGGAAGAGGTCATGGCAACGGGGAGCGGGTTCAGAGCCGGACCGGTGCCACCCTTGCGACCCGAATGGGTCACGGCCGCCGACGATGGTTCCCCCGAATTTCGCCTTGCCGTTGCCTTTGCCTTGCAGGCCGCGGCCTTTGGGAGAAATGAGATGAAAAGATGGCCCATTGACCCTGTGCGCCGGCATTGGCTTCCCCTCGATGAAAAGAAGCCGTGGCGCTTCGCCACCAGCGGGACGGGCTCACAGGCGCGTCTCGAATCCAGGTCGGATGTCGTCATCTTCGGCCGTAGCGGAATTGATGATGCAATTGCGCTGGTGAAACGCCGTCTTATCGAAGCCTCACAGAATGGCCGGCGACGGCTCCCCCTGACCTCTGCATTCAAGGCATTCTCTTCATCCGCCGATCTCGCAAACTTACTATCGGGCAATGTAGACATTGACCGCACGATTATTCTCGCACGCGCCCTCATGGCACTGGACGGTGAAAAATGGGCATCGAACCCCCTTCCGCCAAAATCCAACCTGGAAGAGACATATCCTGATGACGCATGGATTGCCATTCGACTAGCCATGCTGCCGTGGCCGCTTCCCGACAGAAGAAATATTGGAATCGACCCGGCCATTATCCGCAGACTGGAAAGTGGCGATGCCGCCACCGCCATTGAACTCGCACGGCGCCGCCTGATGGCCGCTGGTATCATTACGACCTTTCATTGCGGCATCGTCACGGCACAAGTTGCGCGCCGCTGGGCCGCAGCGCTTGCATTCCCGATTTCTCAGGCCGCCGCTGCCGATTCTATCCGCCGTCTCGATCCGAACGCCCAATAAACCAAGGAGGAACAAACATGTCCGTCGATCTCACCGCACTCGCCAACGTAAACCGCCTGCTCTTCTCCATCCCGCTTGAACCACTTCAGGGTCATCGCTTTCAGCCGACAGGCTTTCCGTCACTCGGCGCGGCCACCTTCCAGACAAAGCACGGGACATCCCTTCTTGTCGAAAGCGCCCAAAGCATGGCCAATCGACTGGAAATGACCATCTGGGATGAGGCCGCAAACGACCTCAAACCCGAATTAGCCGGTCTTTCCCATGTCCGCGTCAAGCGTAACGGGAATTTTCTCACCGACACCATCCTTGAATCTCACCGGCTTAACAGTCCATACATCCTGTCGGGGTCGGACAAATTTTTTGACACACTCAAAACCGAACTCGGTGTCATGGAAACGGGACCGGTCAACCGCGGAAGACTGGCTGAAGTTCTCCTGCGATATGACATTGGCTCGTTGCTGCATGGGATCTTTCTTGCCAAGAAAGAACTCGCGGGTGGACGGCTCAGGCTTTCCAGGGCAATTGAGGCATTCATCGAGGCAGATGGTGTAAAGACAGCCGCGTCAGGCGGAGTCAAGAACGACCACGTAAACCCCTCCGGCGACACCAAGACAGGATTCGGAAATGTACCCTTTGCGCGCGACGAGTACACCGCTGACGACATTACCCTCTATGTCAAGCTGGATCTTGCCCAGATTCGAGGATACGGACTTGGTGAAGAAGTGGAAAATCTGCTGATTCTTCTTGCCCTCCACAAGGTCCGCGCACTGGTTGAAGGTAATTTGCGGTTGCGAACCGCTTGTGATTTTCAAGTTGTCGATGGCGCAATTACCGCGACTTCACCGAAAGAATTCTCCCTGCCGGCAACGGCAGACCTTCTTGAAGCCCTGGGACCGGCCATCAACGCGTGTGAATCCAGAATGATTGTGACGGAGGTCAACTTTAACGATGAGTTAAAGAAGGTTAAAGAAACCAAAGAGAACGAGACAACATCTGAAAGCGATGCTGACAGCGAAAACAGCGAGGTCTAGCATGCCGACATTACTCATACGTTTCCCGGGTAGGCGTTACCATGCCACGCCGTGGGCTCATCACGTCAATGAAGGCATGATTGAATGGCCGCCTTCACCATGGCGTATTGTTAGAGCACTCCTCAGTGTCGGCTACGCCAAGTGTAAATGGGAGCCGGATAAATTGACTTCGCCGGCTCGATCCCTTCTGCTGAAACTGTGCGGAGCACTCCCCATATACAGCCTGCCACAGTCCATCGGTACGCACAGTCGTCATTACATGCCGCTGGCAAGGTTCAAAAACGGCACTGAGGAAAAAACCCTTGTATTCGACACCTGGGCGAGGATTGACAATGGAATCCTTGCCGTAACGTGGGATATCGAACTCAACAAAGAGGAGGGCGAATTGCTTGCCTCTCTTGCGGCGAAACTCGGTTATCTCGGCCGTTCCGAAAGCTGGGTTGATGCCCGGCTCGCCAATGAGGGAGAGCAACTACCCGAACCCAACTGTTTTCCTTCGGATATGCCCCCGACAAGAGGGTGGGAGCAGGTATCCCTGATTGCTCCGCTCGATCAAGGGAGCTTCGAGGACTGGCGGAAAAAAGCCTTGGCCGCGACATTGGCGGATTTGGACGAGGTGGACGAATCGAAAAAAAAGCTGAGCACGGCGGAAAAGAGACTTCTCGAACAGCGCAGAAAGGTGATGGAACCCTACCCCGCGGACCTGATAGACGCACTGCAGAAAGACACCAACTGGCTGCGGGACTTCGGCTGGAGTCAGCCGCCGGGAAGCCGCCGTGTCTTATATCATAGAAGATGTGAAGCTTTGAAGGTGGGAACGGTCTCCCACCGCACCGTGCGCACTGTCCCCAACGTCAAGGCAATGCTTCTTGCTATGGCGACCGCCACCGGCAACAAACATGCTCTGCCGCCCGTCATCTACACCTTGATGCATGGAGAACGTCTGCACAAGGCGTTAATCTGCAAGGCAGATACGCACAATACGGCACTTTCCGGTTGTGACGAGCACGGCGCGCCACTTAAAGGCCGCCATGAACACGCCCATATTCTCCCTCTCGATTTGGACGACGATGGGCATCTTGAACACATTCTGGTGTGGTCGCCCATGGGGCTGGACGATGTTGCGCAAAAGGCAGTGCGGGCCGTCAGAACGACATATGCAAAAGGAACGGATGCTTTGCGCATAGCGCTTGCCGCAAGCTGTGGTGAATTGACGGAATTTGATCAATTGCATGGACCGATAGGCGAACGGTTAGGCCTGCTACTCGGATTGAGGCCATCGATAAATTGGATTAGCCACACGCCGTTCATTCCTCCACGACATATCAAACCACGAGGCAAGAACAGTATTGAAGGACAGATTGTGGCGGAACTTGAATCACGAGGGCTTCCAGTGCCGGCTGAAATCAACGTGATTGACCCTCGTGAAATGCCTGAATATCTCCGTCACAGACATTTCAGGCGCATACGCAAGGATGGGCCGAGCCCACCGATTGACTGCGGATTTACCATTGCATTAAGGTTCGATGCGCCGGTTAAAGGGCCAATCTGTCTAGGTTATGGGAGTCACTTCGGCCTCGGGCTATTCATTCCGGCGGAGTGAGGCAGGATTTACGACGGACAACAAGGAAGGGTCAAAAACCCCGGGCGGCCACGCGGGGCCGCCCCTACTTGCTGGTTGGGCATGAAAAT
>CALDSM010000750.1 GCA_937923585.1 uncultured bacterium | reverse complement strand
ACGAGATCTGATCGTGACTGGAGTTCAGACGTGTGCTCTTCCGATCTCGAAATCACGAAGAGCACGCCCGAAAAGGGGCTAGTCGTCATCAAGCAGCGCATCAACGGCCGCAACAACCTGGGCCGGATCACCATGCGCCGCCGCGGCGGCGGCACGCGCAAGAAGTACCGCATCGTGGACTTCCGCCGGGACAAGGACAACATTCCGGGCTCGGTGGCGGCGGTCGAGTATGATCCGAACCGCAGCGCGCGCATTGCGCTGGTGCATTACGCCGACGGCGAGAAGCGCTACATCATCGCGCCGAACGGCATCAAGGTCGGCCAGACCGTCATGAGCGGCGCGCAGCCGGAGTACGAGGTCGGCAACACGATGCCGCTGTCGAACATCCCGCTGGGCGCAAACGTGCACAACGTCGAGCTGAAGCCGGGCGGCGGCGCCAAGATTGCGCGCTCGGCGGGCAACGGCTGCCAGCTGCTGGCCAAGGAAGGCCGTTATGTCGTGCTGCGCCTGCCCTCGGGCGAGATGCGGCGCGTGCTGAGCGAATGCCGCGCGACCATTGGGGTTGTGGGCAACGAAGAGCACCAGAATGTCAACATCGGCAAGGCCGGCCGCACGCGCTGGATGGGTCGGCGGCCCAAGGTGCGCGGTGTTGTGATGAATCCCGTGGACCACCCGCACGGCGGCGGCGAAGGCCGCACCTCGGGCGGGCGCCACCCGGTGACCCCGTGGGGCAAGCCGACCAAGGGGTGCAAGACGCGCAAGAAGAACAGCCGGACGAACCAGTACATCATTCGTAGGCGGAACGCCTGAGTCCGCGCGCGGCGCGGAAGACAAGGAGAGTAAGAAGTGGCCCGCTCGCTTAAGAAAGGCTATTTCATTGAGGGTTCGCTGTTGGAGAAGGTTCTCCGGCAGCAGAGCACGGGCGACCGTCGCGTCATCAAGACGTGGTCGCGGCGCTCGACCGTCGTGCCCGACATGGTGGGGCTGACGATCTCCGTGCACAACGGCAAGACCTTCATCGCCGTGTTTGTCACGGAGAACATGGTCGGGCACAAGCTGGGTGAATTCGCGCCGACGCGGACCTTCAAGGGTCACGCGGGCGGCAAGTGACAGGAGTCCAAGGGATGCCTACGGCAATAGCCAAACTGAGAAACATGCAGATCGCGCCCCGCAAGGCGCGGCTGGTTGCGGGTCTGATCCGCGGCAAACGGGTCGCCGACGCGCGGGATATCCTGCTGTTCTGCGTCAAGGGGTCGGCCGAGCCCATCCGGAAGCTTCTGGATTCGGCCGTGGCCAACGCCGAGCACGAGGCCCGCGAGAAGCGGCAGCGGATTGACACGGACGACATGGTCGTCAGCTGGATCACGGTGAACGAGGGCCGGACCCTCTACCGCTTCCAGTCCATGCCGCGGGGCCGCGCCGGCAAGGTGCGCCACCGCAGCAGCCACGTTGAACTTGTGATTTCGGACAAGTAAGGAGCAAGAACAGAATGGGTCAGAAGGTTCATCCCTTTGGCTTCCGGCTGGGCGTCATCCAGAACTGGTCGTCCCGCTGGTATGCAAAGCGCGATTACGTGGAACTGCTGCACAAGGACCTCGAAATCCGCCGCTATCTCAAGCAGCGCCTCGACAAGAACGTGGGCGAGGGCCGCGCGGACGTGGCGAAGATTGACATCGAGCGCGCCGGCCGCAAGACCAAGGTCATCGTGTTTGCCGGACGTCCCGGCCTGGTGATCGGCCAGAAGGGCGACCGTGTCGAGGAGCTCCGCAAGGAACTGGAAATGCTGACCGGCCAGGAGGTGATGCTGGACATCCGCGAGGTTGTCATGCCCGACCTGTGCGCGCAGCTTGTCTCCGAGCGGCTGGCGCTGGACCTCGAAAAGCGCGTGTCCTTCCGGCGCGCCATGAAGAAGGCCATGCAGAACAGCATGCGCCTGGGCGCGAAGGGCATCCGCCTGCGCGTGTCCGGCCGGCTCAACGGCGCCGAAATCGCGCGGACCGAGCAGTCCCGCGAGGGCAGCGTCCCGCTGCACACGCTGAAGGCCAATGTGGACTACGGCACGGCGACGAGCTATACGACCTACGGCACCATCGGCGTGAAGTGCTGGATTTATCTTGGCGACATCGTTCCCGGCGAGCGGGTTGCCGGGCTGGACGATCCGGCGCGCGCGGGTGAGGGCCGCAGGCCCGAGCGCGACAGCGGCCGCCCGCGCGGTGACCGCGGCGGGCGCGGCGGCGGACGCGGCGGACGCGGCGGACGCGGCGGCTCGTCTGAGTGACAACGATTAACCTTCGGCGTCCCGCCCAGGCGGGGCCGGATTGTGAGGAATGACGAATCATGCTGATGCCCAAGCGAGTCAAGTACCGCAAACAGCAGCGCGGCAGCCGCGCCGGAATGACCAAGGGCGGCGCGGAGCTGGACTTTGGCGAATACGGCCTGAAGGCGACCGAGGACGGCTGGGTGACGGCGCGCCAGATTGAGGCGGCCCGCATTGCCATCACGCGCCACCTCAAGCGCGGCGGCAAGGTGTTCATCCGGGTCTTCCCGGACAAGCCGATCACCAAGAAGCCGGCCGAAACGCGCATGGGCAAGGGCAAGGGCGCCCCGGAAGAGTGGGTGGCCGTGGTGAAGCCCGGCCGCGTGATGTTCGAGGTTGAGGGCGTGGAAGAGACGCTTGCCCGCGAGGCCATCCGGCTGGCGGGATTCAAACTGCCGATCAAAACGAAGTTCGTGGCCCGCGCCTAAGGGCGTCCGGCGCAACCGAATTGCAGGAGAATGACGACGTGAAGGCGAAAGAACTTCGGGAACTTACGACCGACGTGCTGCGCGAACGGCTTGCCGAGCGCAAGGCGGACATCATGACCTTCCGGCTGCAGCTGGCGACCAGCGTGGTTGAGAACGTGCGCCGGTGCCGCGAGTCGCGCCGGGACATTGCGCGGATTTTGACAATCCTCAGGCAGCGGGAAACGGCCGCCATGAAAGGGATGAAGTAGGATGGACGACCAGATCATCGCGCCGGCGGCGCAGGCGGGCGGAACCCGCAAGGAACGCGTGGGCGTGGTCACCAGCACGGCCATGCAGAAGACCATCACGGTTGCGGTGCAGATGACCAAGCTGCATCCGCTGTACAAGAAGGCCCTCAAGCGCACGAAGAAATTCAAGGCGCACGACGAGGAGCAGACGTGCAACGTGGGCGACGTGGTCCGCATCCGGGAGACCCGCCCGCTGAGCCGCACCAAGCGCTGGCGCCTGGTCGGAATCGTGAAGCGCGCGGACTGAGCGCGGTGAAAGGCTGAACCATGATCCAGATCTATTCAAAACTGGCGGTCGCCGACAACTCGGGCGCGCGGGAGATTCGCGTCATCCAGGTGATGGGCGGCTCGCGCCGGCGCTACGCGGCGCTGGGCGACATTGTCACGGCAAACGTGCGCGACGCGCTGCCCAACGCCGCCATCAAGAAGGGCGACGTGGTCAAGGCGGTGGTGGTCCGGATTCGCAAGGACACGCTGCGACCCGACGGGACGGTGATCCGTTTCGACTCGAACGCCGCGGTGATCATCAACAACCAAAAGGAGCCGAAGGGCACGCGCATCTTCGGGCCGGTTCCCCGCGAGCTTCGCGAGGGCGGGTTCCTGCGCATTCTCTCCCTGGCTCCCGAAGTGGTGTGAGGTTAAGGCCATGTACATTCGCAAGAAAGACACGGTGGTGGTGATTCGCGGCAAGTACAAGGGCCGCCGCGGGCGTGTGCTGGAAGTGTATCCGACGTCCGAGCGCCTCCTTGTAGAGGGCGTGAACATGATGAAGCGGCACACGAAGGCCTCGCGCGGCAACCAGGCCGGCGGCATCGTGACGCGCGAGGCGCCCATTCACGTGTCCAACGTGATGGCCTGGTGCGAGGCTGCGGGCAAGCCGTCCCGGATTGTGATGAAGCGGCTCGAGGACGGCAGCCGCATTCGGGTTTGGAAGCTGACGGGTGAGACCCTGGACTGAGCCCCGCACAGACGGGGCCCGGCGCAACACGTAGGAGTGGCCAGCCGTGGCGGCAAGATTAGAAGAGAAATACAAGAGCGATGTGGTTCCGGCGCTGCGCGCCGAGTTTGAGTACGGAAACGTCATGGAAGTCCCCCGCCTGGAGAAGGTGGTGGTGAACATGGGCGTGGGCGACGCGATCGGCGACGCAAAGGTGATGGAGACGGCCATGGCCGAACTCGCGCTGATCACCGGGCAGAAGCCGAGCGTGCGCAAGGCGCGCAAGTCCATATCGAATTTCAAACTGCGCGAGGGCGTGGCGATTGGCTGCATGGTCACCCTGCGCGGCGAGTTCATGTGGGAGTTCATTGATCGCCTGTTCAACGTGGCCATCCCGCGCATCCGAGACTTTCGCGGCGTGTCGCCCAAGGGCTTCGACGCCTCCGGCAACTACACGCTGGGCCTGCGCGAACAGACGATATTCCCGGAGATTGACATTGACAAGGTGACCAAGGTGCGCGGAATGAACATCACGTTCGTGCTGAAGACCGCGTGCCCGGCCGTCGAGAGCCGGTCAATGCTGCGCAAACTGGGCATGCCCTTCGCCGGCTAGGGGCGGGGCGTTTGAACGGCGCGCCTTCGGGCGCGCCCTGAAGGAACAGAGTTTTGGCCAAGACGAGCAAGCTGGAGAAGAACAAGAAGATCGTCCGCCTGGTGCTCAAGCACCGGGAGCAGCGCGAGGCGCTGAAGGCGATGATCAAGAATCCGGAAACGTCCATGGATGACCGGCTTCGCGCCGTGCGCAGGCTGGCCGAGCTGCCGCGCTCGTCGTCGCCCGTGCGTTTCCGCAACCGGTGCAAGGTCACGGGGCGGCCCCGCGGCTATCTGAGGGCCTTCGGCATGTCGCGCGTTTCACTGCGCGAACTGGCGCTAGAGGGCAAGATTCCCGGCGTCACGAAATCAAGCTGGTAAACGTCCGGCACAACGAGGAATTGCGCGCTTATGTCGATGAATGATCCGATTGCCGATCTGCTGGCCCGTGTCCGCAACGCCATCCAGGCGAAGCACGCCACGGTGGATGTGCCCGCGTCGCGGCTGAAAATTGAAATTTGCCGGGTGCTGCGTGAACAGGGTTTCATCGCGGGCTATCTGGTGTCCGAGGAGCCGAAGCCCGGCCTCATCCGGATCGACCTCAAGTACCTTGCCGACGGGGCCCCCGTGGTTCACGGGCTGCGCCGGGTGAGCAAGCCCAGCCTGCGCGTGTACAAGGGCTGTGGCGAGATCCGCCAGGTGCGCAGCGGCCTGGGTGTGGCGATAGTGAGCACGCCCAAGGGCGTGATGACGGGTAAGCACGCGCGCCAGGAGAAGGTGGGCGGCGAGATCTTGTGCGAGGTTTGGTGACGCCGCGCCGCGCGGCCGGAACGGCCGTCGCGCGCGCCCATGTGAAAGGATAGAAGCCGTGTCGCGAGTTGGAAAACTGCCGATTCCCCTGCCCAGCGGAGTGCGCTGTGAACTGGCGGGGTCAAACCTGAAGGTCACCGGGCCCAAGGGCACTCTTGAAGAGTCCTTCTCCCCGGAAATAAACATCGCCGTCGGCGCCCAGGAAATTCTGGTCACGCGGCCCACCGACAAGGGGCCGCACCGCGCCCTGCACGGGCTGACGCGCGCCCTGATCAACAACATGGTCACCGGCGTGAGCCAGGGATTCCAGAAGACGCTGCTGCTGGAGGGCACGGGCTACCGCGCATCCATGCAGGGCAAGAATCTGAACCTGGCGGTCGGCTACAGCCACCCGGTTTCGATCGAGCCGCCCGAGGGCATCTCGTTCGCCGTCGAGGGCACGCAGACCATCCGGATCGCCGGCATCAGCAAGCAGGCGGTCGGCCAGGCTGCGGCCGACGTGCGCAAGGTGCGCAAGGTCGAGCCGTACAAGGGCAAGGGCCTGCGCTACGAGGGTGAGTACGTCAACCGCAAGGAAAGCAAGAAGGGCGCATAATGCGCCGCGCGGGCCGCGCCTAAGGGCGCCCGGCCCTGTGGGAGAGCACGAACGATGGCGAACACGAGACAGTCAACGGTGATGAGGCAGCGGCGCATACGCCACATCCGCAAGCACCTGTCGGGCACGCCCGAGCGGCCGCGCCTGCGGGTTACGCGCACGCTGAAGCACATTTACGCGCAAATCATAGACGACACCACGGGCACCACCCTTGCGGCGGCGTCCTCCGTGGCCCTAAAAATAGACGGCGGCAACCTTGCCGCCGCCAAGACGGTGGGCGGCGCCATCGGCGAGGCGGCCAAGGCCAAGTCCATCGGCAAGGTGTGTTTCGACCGCGGCGGACGGCTGTACCACGGGCGCGTGAAGGCCCTGGCGGACGCGGCGCGCGAAGCTGGACTCGAATTCTAGCAAGGAGGCTTTTCCCTTGAGCAACATCTCTGGCGGCAGACGTGATGATCGCAGGCAGGACCGCGACGATCAGAACGAATTTATCGAGCACGTGGTCAAAATCTACCGCGTGGCCAAAGTCGTGAAGGGCGGACGCCGCTTCAGCTTCAGCGCCATGGTGGTGGTCGGCGACGGCAAGGGCCGCGTCGGCGCCGCGCTCGGCAAGGCGGGCGAGGTGCCCGAGGCGATCCGCAAGGCCATTGAGCGCGCCAAAAAGGACATGTTCAGCGTGCCCGTGGTGAACACCACCATCCCGCACGAGGTGGTCGGGCGCCTTGACGCGGCCCGCGTGCTGCTCAAGCCGGCCTCGCTCGGCACGGGCATCGTGGCCGGCGGTTCGGTGCGCGCCGTTGTTGAGGCGGCCGGGTACCAGAACATACTGACCAAGTCGCTCGGCTCGAACAGCGCGACCAACGTGGTATGGGCGGTGCTCGACGGTCTGCGGCAGCTGAGCACGGTCGAGGAACTGGCATCGCAGCGCGGGCTGGAGATCGCCGAGGTGCTCTGAGCGCCCGGCGCAGGCTGGAAAACGACCGCGCCCGCAGGGCGCGAAAACGACGAGGTGGACGATGGAACTGCACAATCTACAGTATGCCGACGGCGCGAAGAAGAAGGCCAAACGGGTCGCGCGCGGGCATGCTTCGGGCCACGGCAAGACCGCCACGCGCGGCCACAAGGGCCAGAAGTCGCGCTCGGGCTACTCCCGCAAGCCGGCCTTTGAAGGCGGGCAGATGCCGCTGAACCGGCGCCTGCCGAAGCGCGGATTCAACCACCGGGACCGGCATCCGCTGGCCGAGTTGAATCTGGACGTGCTGGCCGCCAAGTTCGAGGACGGCGCCGTGATTACCACGGACGCCCTCCGTGAGCTCGGCATCGTGAAGGTGCTGGCCGGCGGCGTCAAGCTGTTGGGCCGCGGCGACGTGGACGGGAAAAAGTTCACGGTTCGGGTCGAGGCGGCCAGCGCCGCCGCGAAGGAGAAGATCGAGAAGGCCGGCGGCGCCGTCGAACTGGTGGCTGCGCCTGCGGCGGCCGCGGAATAGCGGTGCAGACGGCAATGGCGGACGTTTACAAGGAGCGGAAACGTGGCAGAGCCTATTGAAGCCTTCCGAAATGCGTTCAAGATACCGGAACTCCGGAGTCGCCTCATTTTCACGATGGTGATGCTGGCGTTCTTCCGGCTTGGGTCCTTTGTGCCCATGCCCGGCGTGGACGGCAACGCCATGGTCGCCATGCTCAACCGGAGCGGCGCGGGCCTGCTTGGCTTCTATGACATGTTCACCGGCGGCTCGTTCAGCCGCGCCACGGTGTTCGCGCTGGGCATCATGCCCTACATCACGGCGTCCATCATCCTGTCGCTGCTCATCCCCGTGATTCCGGCGCTGGAGAAGATTCAAAAGTCGGGCGCCGAGGGGCAGAAGCTCATCACGCAGTACACCCGCTACGGCACCATCGCGCTCTGCGCGGTGCAGTCGGTGGGCATCGCCCTGTACATGCAGAGTCTCGGCCGTGAAATTGTTCCCCACCCCGGCCTGGGGTTCATCATCCTGGCGATGATTACCCTCACCACGGGCACGGCGTTCCTCATGTGGCTCGGCGAGCAGATCAGCGAGAGCGGCGTCGGAAACGGCATTTCGCTCATCATCTTCGTCGGCATCGTGGCGGACATCCCGTCCTCCATCAAGAACATGTTCAAGATGATGCAGAACGACCAGCTGTCCCCGCTGGTGCTTGTGACGCTGGTTGCCCTCATGTTCGTGGTCACCGCCGCCGCCATCGTTGTCACCACGGCGCAGCGGCGCATTCCGGTGCAGTATCCGCGCCAGATCAAGGGTCGGGGCATGACCGGCGGAACGCGCACCTACCTGCCCCTGCGGGTCAACCAGGCGGGCGTGATCCCGATCATCTTCGCCAGTTCAATCCTCATGCTGCCGGGCAGCATGGCGCAGTACATCCGCATACCCGCCATTGAGTCCACGCTCGACTTCCTGTTCCGCAGCGACGGCATTCCCTACAACCTGCTCTACGCGGCGATGATCATCTTCTTCGCGTTCTTCTACACCGCCATCACCTTCAACCCCGTGGAAATGGCGGACAACATGAAGAAGTACGGCGGCGTGATTATTGGCGTGCGGCCCGGCAAGGCCACGGCCGACTACCTCAACAGGGTGATGACGCGGGTGACCACCGTGGGCTCGATTTTCCTGGCCCTGGTGGCGCTGACCCCGATGGCGATATTCCGGATACTCAACGTGCAGGACTACAACCTGGTCCACTTCTTCGGCGGCACCACGCTGCTGATTCTGGTGGGCGTGGCGCTGGACACGGTGAAGCAGATCGAGCAGCACCTGGTCATGCGCCATTACGAGGGGTTCACCGGTTCCCGCGGCGGCCGCATCCGCTCGCGGCGCATGTAACGTGCGCACCGGCGGCGGGCCGCGGATGAAAGACGCGGCGGCCGCGTGCTACAATTGAATGTTTTCAGCAACAGTGGCGCCAGGGCGGCACACCCCCACGGACAGGCATGATCGCGATACGCAGCGAAAGAGAGATTGACATTCTGCGCGCGGCGAACGCGATTGTGGCGGAGGTCCACGACCTTCTGTCGGAGATGGTGCGTCCGGGCGTGACCACCCGCGAACTGGACCGGGCCGCCGAATCGCTCATTCGGGAGCGCGGCGCCAAGCCGGCCTTCAAGGGCTATCGGGGCTATCCCGCGGCCACCTGCATCTCCGTGGAGAGCGAGGTGATCCACGGGATACCCGGCAAGCGCGCGCTGCGCGAGGGCGAGATAGTCAGCATTGACGCGGGAACGGTCTACCGGGGCTACTACGGCGACGCGGCGGTGACGCTGGCATGCGGCGCCGTGGACGCCGGGCGGCAGCGGCTGATGGATGTGACGGACCTTGCCCTGGCGCGGGCGGTGCGCGCCGCGCGCGCGGGAAATTTTCTGCGCGAGGTGAGCATTGCCGTTGAGTCCACGTGCAAGGCGGCCGGGTTCAGCGTGGTGCGCGATTTTGTCGGGCACGGTGTCGGCACGGCGCTCCACGAGGAGCCGCAGGTGCTCAACTTTGACTCCGGCGAGTCCGGGCCGCTGTTGCGTGCGGGCATGGTGCTGGCCATAGAGCCGATGGTGAACACCGGCGGCCACCGGGTGCGCGTCCTTCGGGACGGATGGACCACGGTGACGGCCGACGGCAAGCCGAGCGCGCATTTTGAGCACAGCGTGGTCGTGCGCGAGCACGGCGGCGAAATATTGTCGCAGGGCACCCGCCTCCGGTGGGGGTGCCGGACCGACTGAAGGCGTCCGGCAGGTGCCGGGTGCATGGAACAAATGGAGCGGCCGCAAGGCCAGGTATGAAAGAAGAGGCAATCGAAGTAGAGGGAACCGTGGTGGAGCCGCTGCCCAACGCGATGTTTCGCGTCGAGCTGAAGAACGGCCACATGGTTCTTGCGCACATATCGGGCAAGATGCGGATGAACTACATCCGTATTCTGCCCGGGGACACGGTAAAGGTGGAGATGTCGCCCTACGATTTGACGCGGGGCCGCATCATCTACCGGCAGAAGTAGCACGATGCGCCACGGCGGCGCGCCCGGGAGAAAAGAGTTATGGCACGTATTATCGGCGTGGACCTGCCCCGCGACAAGCGGATCGAGGCGGCCCTGCAGTACATCTACGGCATCGGCCCCACGCGGGCGCGACTGGTGCTCGCGGAGACGGGCATCAGCCCTGATCTGCGCGTCAAGGAGCTGACCGACGAGCAGGCCTCGATGCTGGCCGTCGCCATCCAGAACGAGTACAAGGTGGAAGGCGACCTGCGGCGCGAGGTCGGCATCAACATCAAGCGGCTGATGGACATCAACAGCTACCGCGGGCAGCGCCACAAGCGCGGACTGCCGGTGCGCGGACAGCGCACCTCCACCAATGCGCGCACCCGCAAGGGACCGCGCCGTCTGGCAGTCGTCAAGAAGAAATAGTCAAATCACAACGCGCGGCGGTCCTTCCGGGAGCCGGAACGGCTGCTGCGGCGTGACCTATCTGGGCACCTGACCGGTGCGCAAGGAGACAAGGGAACGTGGCAAAGGAAAAGCGGAAAGCTAAGGTCAAGAAGCGCAAGCTGGCCTTGAACGTGACGTCCGGGGTGGCACACATCCAGGCGACGTTCAACAACACGATCATTTCGATCACGGACATGCAGGGCAATGTGGTTTCCTGGTCCAGCGCGGGCCAGGCCGGGTTCTCCGGGTCGCGCAAGAGCACGGCGTTCGCCGCGCAGGTGGCGGCGGAGCAGGCCGGGCGCAAGGCGCTCGACCTGGGCCTTCGCGAGGTGCGCGCCTATGTGAACGGGCCCGGCGCCGGCCGCGAGTCGGCCATTCGCGCCATCCAGGCCTGCGGACTCAACGTCACGCTCATCCGTGACGTGACCAGCATTCCGCACAACGGCTGCCGCGCGCCGAAGCGGCGGCGCGTCTAGTGACCGCAGTCCGCCGCCTGTCCGACCGGACGGCGGCGTATCCGAACGGCGCCGGAATTTCCGTGCGCCATGGCTGGGGCCCGAGCGTGAAAGGCGTGAACTGATGATCAGCAAAGAATTCACCATACCGAAGACCGCAAAGTTTGAGGGTGCTTCAGGCGAGAACTACGCGCACATCGTGGTTGAGCCGTTTGAGCGCGGCTATGGCACGACCGTGGGCAACGCCCTGCGGCGCGTGCTGCTGGCCTCCCTTGAGGGAAGCGCGGTCACCGCGATTCGCTTCGAGGACATCCACCACGAGTTTGCGGCCATTCCGGGCGTGTACGAGGACGTGACCGACGTCGTGCTCAACCTGAAGAAGTGCCAGATCCGGCTGAACAACAAGGAATCGGTCATCTTCACGTTCAAGCACGAGGGCGAGGGCCCGGTCACCGTGGCCAAACTTTTCGCCGGACAGGACATTGACGTGTTCAACCCCGATCACGTCGTGTTCACCGCAACGTCCAAGACCACCAAGGTCCAGATGGAAATCAAGGTGGCCAAGGGCCGCGGTTATGTGACGGCGGACCAGTTTGAGCTGGAGCACGCGCCGCTGGGGACGATTTACCTGGATGCCAGCTTCTCGCCGGTGACCAAGGTCAATTTCCAGATCGAGGACGCGCGCGTCGGCCAGATGACCGATTTCGACCGGCTTGTCTTCGACGTGTGGACCAACGGCTCCATCACGCCGCAGGACGCCCTGACCGAGGCGTCGGCCCTGCTCATCAGCCACTTCAACATCTTCCTGCAGGAGGATCGCGAGGGACCCGCGTCCGGCGGCGACTTGGAGGGCGAAAGCTCCGAGTTGATGCAGCTGCTGAACAAGCCGATTTCGGAGGTGGAACTGAGCGTGCGTTCGGCCAACTGCCTCAAGTCCGCCGGCATCGGCACCCTGGGCCAGCTGGTGGCGCGCACGGAAAACGAACTGCTGTCCTTCCACAACTTTGGCAAGCAGTCGCTGAAGGAAATCCAGAGCAAACTCGAGGAACTGGGCCTGTCGCTGGGCATGAATGTCGGCGCCGCCGGCACGATGGGCGCGCCGATCCCCGTGGATCCGGTCGAGGAACTCTACAACATTGACGACGACGTCGATTCGGACGACTCCGACGACCTGGACGAGGAATAACACCAATGCGCCACAATAGAGCAGGACGGCGGCTCGGCCGCGACATGTCCCACCGCAAAGCCACCATGAAGTCTCTGGCTGTTTCCCTGTTCCGCCACGACGCCATCAGCACCGGCGTCTACAAGGCCAAGGAACTGCGCAAGTTTGCCGAGCCGCTTATCACGCTTGCCAAGGTTGACTCCGTCGCCCACCGGCGGCAGGCCTTTGCCGCGCTGCGCGACGCGGACGTCGTGCAGAAACTGTTCACCACCATCGGCCCCGCATTTGTGGAGCGCCCCGGCGGCTACACCCGCATCATGCGGCTTGGGCACCGTGTGGGTGACGGCAGCGAGATGGCACGCATCGAGCTGGTGGGTCTCGGCGAGTACAAGGCTGAAGACTGATTTTCCCGGTCCCCTGCGGGACCGGCCCGATTTGCGCGGGGCAGCGGGGCCTAATGGCCGCGCTGCTCCGTTGTTGTTGATGGCCGCGGCGCAGTGCCGGCCTTCAGGCGGGAACCAGCCCGTCTTTGGCGTCATTTATATGGACGGCCGTCCGTTTGGCGGCCTGCCCGTGTTTGACCGCCAGGAAAGGGACATCCGATGAAATATCCCCATGCGTTGCAGCTTTACTCCGTGCGCGACAAGTTCCAGCAGGATGTTGCCGGGGCGCTGGCGGCCGTGAAGACTGCGGGCTTTGACCGGGTCGAACTCGCCGGAACGTACGGGATGACGCCGGACAGCCTCCGGACCATGCTGGACCGCGCCGGGCTTCAGGCCGTCAGCATGCATGTCGGCTATGCCGAACTGGTTGGGGACCCCGCGGCCGCAGCCGCCATGGCGGACACGTTCGGCCTCACGGAGGCGGTGGTGCCCTGGCTTGGCAGTGACCTCTGCACCAACCGCGATGAATGGCTCGCCGCCGCGCGCGCGATGGATGTGACCGGCTCCAGACTTCGGGAGCGCGGCGTGCGCCTTGCGTATCACAACCACGACCACGAGTTCGCCAAAGTTGACGGCGGGACCATATTCGACCTGATCTTCGCCAACAGTGACCCGGAACACCTGGCGGTTCAGCTGGACACTTGCTGGGCCACGGTAGGCGGGGCGGACGTGCCGGTGCTGCTGGAGCGCCACGCGGGCAGGGTGGCCACGGTGCATGTGAAGGACTGCAGGGCATGGGAACCCGGCGCCCGCCCTGCAATCACGGAACTGGGGCGCGGTATCATGGACTGGAGCACGGTGCTGCCTGCGGCGAAGGCGGCCGGGGCCCGCTGGTTTATCGTCGAACAGGACGAGTCCGAAACCGATTCAATGGAAAGCGCGGCCGCGAACGCCGCGTTCATGGCCGCATGCAACCAGGAATGACGAGTGTGGCCCGGACATGCGCGCTTGCGGCGCTGCTGCTCGCGGTGCTGCCGCTGGCCGCCTGCCGTCCGGAAGCCGCGGTGCGCGGCACGGTCCGCGACATGAGCGGCGAGGCGCTGCCGGGCGTGGCGGTGTCCGTGGACGGCGCGGACGTGTCGGTCCTGAGCAATGCGCTGGGCCGGTACTCCCTGCACTGCCCGAGGGGGAAGGTGCGCCTGGAATTTGCAAAGACCGGCTATGCGCCGTCCGGGAGCGTGGTGGACGATGCGCGCGGCACCGTTGAAATGCCCGAAGTGAGGTTGTGGTCGCTTCCCCCTACTGAAGGCGTCTTCCTGCTGGAGCATATGCGGTTCAGGCAGCTCGATCACCCCCGGCCCAACCGCTATCACGCCGAGCAGGGGGATTCCGTCATCGGAACACCCGTGATGCCCAAGGCGGAGGCCGAGGCCCCGTTTGGCGGGCCGGACGCCGCACCCGGCGCATCCCGGCTGGTCGCACACAAACTCCCGTCCTACGACGCGCACCTGACGCGGGTGAAGCAGGTGCGGGCATCCTCACAGCCGCCCCCCCCACCGCCCGCGGCCGGAACCCCCGCGGTTCCGGTGGCGTACAGCGAAAAGATCTGGATAGCCGACGCGGATATTCCGCTGGTGGAGCGCCCGCTTGACGAGCCCGACCGGCTGCTGGTTGAACTGGTCCCGTCGGCCATGCTGGAGCCCGGCACCTACGCCGTGCATTGGGGCGCATTCGAGGGGCTGGCCAGCCTGGAGCCGCGTGTGTTCCTCTTCCGCGTGCCTGACCCGGCCGCGACCGCCGAGGAGAAGGAGGCTGAGCCCGCGCCCTCGCCGGAAGACGAGCAGCGCGAGCAGGACCGCGAAAAGAAACGTGAAGAAATCCGCAGGGATGTGGAAAAAGAAACCGGCGAGGGGCTGGGCTGATTCGGCCGCGCGCCGCAGCACCTCCCCCCCCCCGTGGAGCAATCGAATGAAAAGCCAGTTTGTGAACGTGCTTCAGGACGGCGACCGCGTCAACGACTACTTTGTTGCCGTGCGCAAGGACTTGCGCACCAAGCAGGACGGCGGCAAGTTTCTCGGGATGGTCTTCCGCGACCGCACCGGCGAGATCGGCGGCATCCTGTGGAACGCCGCCGCCGACGCGGCGGGCCGGTTTGAGGTCGGCGACGTGGTCAGCGTGCGCGGTCAGGTGGCGTCCTACCAGAACCGGCTCCAGGTGCGTGTCGAGCAGGTGCTGCCCCTGCGCGAGGGCGAGTTTGCCATGGAGGACCTCGTGCAAAGCTCGGGCGACGCCGCCGAGAACGTGAGACGGTTCCGCGAGATTCTTGACACCATCGGGAACCCGTGGATTAAGAGGCTGCTGGACGCGTTCTGGAGCGAACCCGGATTTGAGGAGCGCTTCACCGCCGCCGCCGCCGCCAAGAAATGGCACCACGAGTTCATGGGCGGGCTTGCCCGGCACTGCTATGAGATGGCACGCCTCGCCGTGACCCTGTGCGAACTCTTTCCCGACATGGACCGCGACATGCTGCTGGCCGGCGTGTTTGCCCACGACATCGGCAAGTTTGATGAAATGACGCACGACCTCGTGGTGGATTACACCAACGCGGGCAAACTGCTGGGGCATCTGCAGATCGGCTGCGACATGGTCCAGAAGAAGATTGACGGCATCGAGGGTTTCCCCGAGACGCTGCGCATGCAACTGCTCCACCTCATACTGTCGCACCACGGCGAACTGCAAAACGGTTCGCCCGTGACACCCAGGACCCTGGAAGCCATCGCCCTGCACCACATAGACAACCTCGACGCGCAAACCGAGGCATTTACGCGGGTCATCCGCGAGACCAAGAGCCGCGGCCAGGAATGGTCGGAGTATCTGCCTCTTATAGACCGGGTGGTGTGGGCAAAGTGAGGGAAACGCTGCAAGACAGCCATCGTGTTCGTTGAAACCCCGGGGCGTCCCGGGAAGTCTTGTTTGCCCGGGAAATGAAAGGTATAATGTCTTAGTCTGGGTGTCCGTTCCGGAGGGCACCGCCGAAACGAAGCCAAAATGGCGTTCCCGCCGGTTTGAGCGGGGACGCGGGAGATTTGTTATGGGCCTTTCAGGCTACCATCTGGTAATCATCCTGGTCATCGTGCTGGTCATCTTCGGGCCGGGCAAACTCGGCGGCATCGGCAAGTCGCTGGGGCAGGCCATCAGCGAATTCAAGAACGCCATGAGTCCAGAAGAGAAGAAAGACGGCGAAAAGCCGTCCGAGAAGATCGAGGACAAGAAGGACGCATAAGCGGCGGTCCCTTCGATCCTGTTTTGCGAATTTCGGGACGCGCCACCAAACGCGGTGGCGCGTCCCGTTCTGTTTGCGCAGGCGGCGGGGAAAATGGAAAATAGTGCCCGTACCGCAGGCGCCTCGCCTGCCTCGTGTCTCCCTGTCCCCCTGCGGTCGCGGTCAAGACCAAGGCAGGCGGGACGCCTGTGGTACGGAAGGAGACAGACCATGACCAGACGCGACCGCGTGATGCGCGCCCTCAATTTTGAACCGCTGGACCGCCCCCCGCTCGACTTGGGTGCCATGCCATCCACCAACATAAGCTGCTTTGCCTATCCAGGCCTCATCAAAGCGCTCGGGCTTCCGCCGCGCAGACCGCGCGTGTACGACCAGAGCCAGATGCTGGCGCTGCCGGAGACGGACGTGCTGGACGCGCTCAACTGTGACGTGGTCACCGTGCAGATGAACCTGACCAACGGGTATGACCAGCCGGAGATTTGGCACCCCTACAACTTCAACGGCAGGCTGGACGCGGAGGTGCTCGACCCGTCGCAGTTCGTGGCGGAGCCCGACGGCACCATTTCGCAGCCGCATGCGGGCAGCAAGATGCCGCCCGGCGCGCATGTGTTTGAGACCGAACACGCCGGGCAGCTGTTCTCGCTCGCGGGCGACATTCCCAAGCCTGACCCGGAGGAATACCGCGCCAGCCTGAAGGCGCGCGCGCTGACGCCGGAGCAGGTCGCCGGGGCTGTGGACATGCTCAAGCGGTCGCGGGACGCGTCGGACCGCGCCATCATGTTCTGGGGTATCAGCGCCGAAATTTCCATTTCCGGTTTTGGCGGGCTGGCCATGTTTCCCATGCTGTGTCTGACCGAGCCCGAGCATGTGGCAACGCTGCATGAGATCGCGGTCACGCACGCGATGGAACAGATCGAAAAGCTGCTGCCGCTGGCGGCGGACTGCGTGGACGTGTTCATGGTGTGCCCCGACGACTGGGGCACGCAGAACGCGCCCATCGCCGCGCCGCAGATCTACAATGACCTGTTCAAGCCGTACTACCAGCGCGTCAACGGCCTTATTCACCAGATCTCGCCGCAGACCAAGACCTTCTTCCACTCCTGCGGCGCGATCTACGACATGCTTGACGACATTGCCGAGAGCGGTTTTGACGTGCTCAACCCGGTGCAGTGGGTGGCGGGCGGCCATTCCTACCAGGAATGGAAAGACCGCACGCGCGGCAAGCTGGCGCTCTGGGGCGGCGGCGTCAACACCCAGTCCACGCTGCCGCTGGGCACGGTGGAGGACGTCGAGCGCGAGGTGCACGACGTGGTGTCGTGCCTCGCCAGGGACAGCGGCTATGTGTTCTGCGCCATTCACAACATCCTTGCCGAAATCGCGCCGGAGAAAGTGGTGGCCATGTACAAGACGGCCGGAGCCGTGCGCGTGTGAGCGGGAACGCCGTTGACTTTGAGGCGGCGCTGTCCGTGGCGGAAGCCGCGGCGGCGGCGGGCGCGAAAGTGCTGAACAGCCTGTGGCGCGGCACCCAGACCACGCTCGCCGAAACCGGGCGCGATATCAAGCTTCAGGCCGACCGCGATGCCGAGGCGGCCATCCTCGCCGTGCTCGACGGCACCCCCTGGCCCAGGCTGGCCGAGGAGAGCGGCGAGCACGGGGCCGTGGCGCAGGGCGACACGCCCTACTGGGTGGTGGACCCGCTCGACGGCACAGTCAATTTCAGCCGGGGCATTCCTTTCTGTTCCGTTTCCATCGCCCTGTGCGCGGGTGACCGGCCGCTGCTGGGCGTGGTCAAGGATTTCATCCACGACGAGACCTATTCCGGAGCACGGGGACTGGGCGCGAAACTCAACGGCCAGCCGGTGTGTGTGTCCGCACTGCGAACAGCGGAGAAGGCAATGGTCGGATTCGGCATGCCGCTCAACCGCGACTACAGCGAGGCAGAAGTTTTGGCATTTCATCGGACGATGAGCCGGTTCCGGCGTGGGCGCCAGCTCGGCTCCGCCGCGCTGCTGCTCGCGTGGGTGGCCTGCGGCCGCCTGGATGCCTACTTCATAGACGACATCATGTTCTGGGATATCGCGGCGGGCATGGCGCTGGTCGGGGCGGCGGGCGGTTGGGTGGAGGTGGAGTCGTCTCCCACCAAGCCGTGGGCGAGAAAAATACGCGCGGCCTGTCATGGGGACCTTTGGCACCTGTAATCCTTGAACGTTTTGAGTGCGTCATCTGGTTCCCCTTCAAAGACGAGGGGGACAGAAGACCGCAACGCGACCGGGGAGCGGGGCGTCTTCAGATCCCCCTTCGAGGGGGGCAGTCGCGAAGCGACGGGGGGTGTACGAGGTTGCACAAAGACTCAGGGGGCACACATCCCCCGGCCCTCCGGTGCAGCCCCTTCAAAGGGGGACGCAGTGCAGGCGGCAATCCGAGGGTAACCGAGTATTACGGTGCGTTGCGTGCCGCTTCACGGCACTTCACGCACCCTACTTTTCTTCGCGCTCCTTCCGATCCTGCCGCAACTGCAAATCGCGCATGCGCCAGCGCACCTCCTCCAGCAGCATCCGGTTCACGCCGATCAGGTCGGCGATGAGCCCCACCACCACCAGAAACGCGCCCGACCCCAGAAACAGCACGCTGAACAGCAGCGACTGGATATGTCCGTTGCCGTTGCCCTGGGCGTAGAAATACAGGAACCGCAGCGCAGGCACCGCCCCGGCAAGGAAGATGAGCACGCCGGGAATGGCGAAGAACCGGAAGGGCCGGTAGGTCATGAAGATGCGCACGATGGTGAACAGCGACCGCTGAACATAGCGCGGCATGCTGCGAACCAGCCGCGACGGGCGCAGGTCAGGATTCGTGCGCACCGGCACAGAGGTGATCGCCATGTTCTTGCGGCCCGCCTGGATGATCGTCTCCAGCGTGTAGGTGTAGTCGTTGAAGACGTTCAGCCGCAGCGCGGCGTTGCGCGTCATCGCGCGAAAGCCGCTGGGCGCGTCCGGGATGGAGGTCCTGCTGGCCACGCGCACCACCCACGAGCCGACCCGCTGCAGGAGCTTCTTGGAAAAGGACCAGTGTTCAATATCTGTGATGGGCCGCGCGCCCACCACAATTTCCGCCTCGCCCCGCAGAATCGGCGCCACCAGCACTGGGATGTCGTCCGCGTTGTACTGGTTGTCCGCGTCCGTGTTGACGATGATGTCCGCGCCCCGGCGGATGCACGCGTCCAGTCCCGCCATGAACGCCCACGCCAGCCCCCGGTTCGTCCGCTGGCGCACCACATGGTCCACCCCGTTCGCCCGCGCCACCTCCACCGTCCGATCCGTGGACCCGTCGTCCACCACCAGCCACTCCACCACATCCACCCCCGGCACCTGGCGCGGCAACGCCGCCAGCGTCACCGCCAGCGTCTTCTCCTCGTTGTAGCACGGTATTTGGATAATGAGCTTGATCATGGCACGGCCATTATAGCAGAGCGATTGGCATAGGGAACCAATGATTGTTGAAGCGCCCCACCGGCGCTACAGATGTACCTGATTCAGCGCCTTGTTAAACAGAATGTTGTTCCCGAGTATGTAGCAATAAAGGCTGGCAGGCAAAAATTCCACCGCAACGCCGTCACATTTCTTTCTGGCCGATTCAGATTTTGTCGTTACAAGACATGTGGACAAGCCTTGAGACTTGCAGAATCTGACCAGACTCCTGATCTGCCCGTAGTCTTCCACGCAACGATCGGACCATTTTACTTCGACGGCCATATCGACCCTTTGCTCAGCGTTCATTGACACAATATCCACCTCTCCGTCCCTCCATCGGGCATAATGGAGTATTGCGGGGGAGTGGAACCATTGAGCGAAGACGGCGGTCTCTGTCAGTGAACCCATTGCAGACTGTCCATCCTCAATAGGCGAGAACAGGGCAGCATAGATTGACGGATTAGTAAGGTAGATCTTAAACCGAGTTGCCCGCTGGAAATGTCGGGCGTCCCTATCCACCCGGTGCACTATCCGTATGAGGAAAGCCGCTTCCAAGTATTCCATATAACGCCTGATGGTGTTCTTTGCTACCCCGGATTTCTTGGAGAGCTCCTCCAGCGAGACTTCGCCTGCGGTGTTGAATGCAAGTGTGGTGAACAGGTAGTTCAGCTCCTGAACGTCTTGAATCCCGTATAGACCGGGCAAATCACGCAGCAACACTTTGTCGATGATGTCACTCTTTACGAAACGAGCAGGATTCGACTGAATGGTTGGTGAGAGCGCTAGTTCCGGATAGCCACCGAAATTGAGGTAGTCCAGGAAATGGCTGTTGAGCCGGGGTATGTCGGCGGGTTGTCTGATGCTAAGAAAAGTGCCAGCATCGGACGGCCTTTCAATCGAGTCTCGTTTTCCCGTCAATTCCGTGTACTCGTAGAACGTGAGAGGCGGCAGCATAAAGTCCGTAAACCGCCCGGCACCGGACTCCACGCTCTTGAGGCGCAAGGCAGCAGCGGCCGAGCCGCTGACGATACATTTGGCAGGAAAGCATCCGTCCACAAGTGCCTTCACGTAGCTTTCCCAGTTGCGCAGGTATTGGATCTCGTCAAAGAAGAGAAACGTCTCTTCCCTGTATGGGTCACATCCGGTTGCCTCTGTGTAGACCTTCAGAATCTGATCCAGTGAGAGTCCGTTGTAAAGCGGGTGATCAATGGACGCGTAGAGAATGCTCTTTGGATTGACTCCTGCGTCGAGAAGCGCCTGAATCTGGTGGTGGATCATTACGGTCTTGCCGACACGCCGCGGACCCAGCAGGACTACAGCCCGGCGGACGGTTCGGTCGGTTGCCAAGGGTGAGAATAACGCCAAATACGGCCGTGGTTTCATGTCGAGGTATTGGCGTGCAATACTTCCCGAAGGCTCCCACCACGGGTTCTCCGTTCGGAGCCGGTCTGCCACGCTCAGTACTGGGATATCACGCATGCGCTTCGCCTATAAGATTAACCAATTGATATTATACGACACCTTCAGCACTTTGTCAAATAGAATCAGAGCGCTAATGCTATTTGACAAAGTGCTCGTATGTCAGCATTTATGATGGACCTTCTGGAGGAACACTAAGGCAGTTCTTCCCAGCGGGTCACGCGTGATATTCTCTTTCGTGTGTCGGTGCGGATGTGTGAGAGCGTTCAATGGCCCGGTGCAGTGAGATAGGGCGAAGATAAATCGCAGACGTGGACCCGTATTACGCATAGGGAGACCATACTATGAAATCTCGTTTGATTGTCTGCATGTTGGCGGCAACATGGGCGGTTTCTGCGCCCGCAGCGGATCAGCGGGCCCCGCTTGGCCTGACCGAGGCGGCGAAAGGGCCGTGGTGGATGGCCGAAACCGCCACGACCGCCTCGGGGGGATTGCGCCTGGACTCTAAGCTGTGGTGGGCGAAGGCCAAAGGCCTGAACGTGGACGAGCAGTTCGCGGCGGAAGGAAACAGGTCGCTTGTCCGGCGGGAGACCTTCAAGGACCGTTCGGGAAAACTCCAGGACGCCATCGTGTGGGTGATTGACGACGATGAAGACGGCAGCGCCGCAAACGGAGGGGATCGTGATTCCGATTGTTATGTGGCGGATTACGGCCGCGACGGGCTTGTGGACCGCATGGTGGACTACATTGACGATGACGGCGATCAGGACCCCGACGAAATGGACATCCGCTACTTCGTGGACGGCGAGCTGCGCTATTGCTGGTTCGGCGCAGACCTTGACGATGACAGTGCCATGTGGAGTCTGGCGGGTTATGAATACGGCGGCGACAGTTTTTTCGAGAGCGATCCCTACGGCGACTCAATCATCTACATGAACAAGCTCAACACAGACACCGGCGGCTGGGCGCCCATATCCGAATGCCCGTTTGCCTTCTATGACACCGACGCGGACGGGCAGAGCGAAGTCGTGATTCGGTGCAGCGCGGTTCCGCTGAGCTATGACCCGAACAAGGACCCGGACTACGCCAATGACTACGGCAACTTTGCCGCGCCATGGAAGGCGCCCCTGGCCGACATGGGAATCACGAATGTGCGGTACAGTTTTGATGTTGACGGGGGAAGCACCAAAGAGACGCCGTTGCACTATGACTTCGGTTTCAACCTCGTGGGAAGCGTCCCCTACCGGTATCCGGGGATGGAGCACTTCAACGCCAAACGCAGACCGCCGCAGGTCACGATTGTTACGCCGTGGAAGGACCTGCGCGAAATCTGCGACCGGTTTCCCGCGCGTGAAACGGGCTTCAGTTGGCACGAGCAGTACGACGACACCATTGCCATCGGTCTTGGTCCCCAAGCCGAACAGGACCGCCGCTGGGAGGGGGTGTTCTGGCTGTGGGAACGCAGGTTCATGGAGAACACCGGCGGCCCCGGGCAGAAATGGAACGTCCGGCGGGAGTACAGCGCAAAACCCTCCGGGGAACGCATCCTGTACTACAGCCCCGTTGACCGGCGGATTCACCTGAAGCATGCAAAGGAGGGCTGGCTTCAGGTGGGGCACTTTGCAGGCTTGGACGCCGTCGGCGAGGTTCGGATGTTCGACACGGATGACAACGGGTATTTCGACCGCTGGGAGTGTGATTTCGGCGACTGGCACAGGGTGGCCCAGGTTGCCGACGAGCGTTCCGAAGATTTGCCGCAGGACTATGAGGCGCTGGGGAAACGGTATGTGGAGACCATCCTGCCCGCCGCGGCGGCGGCGAACGACCGCCTCATGAAAGCCATGTCGGTGTTGCGGACCTATCAGCCGGATGCCAGACTGGTTGCGGCCGTCAGCAAAGACTCCCCAAACTTCCGCCGCTACGCGCAGGACGTCTTGCTGGAACTGCAATACGCCGATTTCCACACGCATTGGAGGAGGGTGGCTGCGGCTGCGCTCGACGCACAGCCGATGGATGATTTGCGCCGTCTCAACGGGACGGCGCGCGCATCGGGATGCACATCCCAGACGGCGTGGGACTTGCGGAGGCTGTTGTCGCAATTGGACAACCTGTACTGCCGGGGAGATTTGGACTCCGCAGCCCAATTGCTCGACGCTTCCGGTCCGGTCTTCAAAATTCCCGAATCGGAATGCGCGAAGAAGTAGCGGCTGATAATCCCGGTATCTTCTTGTCTTGGTTCTTGATCATCCGCGCTTTGCCTCCTAAACGTTGTCACCGGTTAAGATGCCGATTTCCCGCGGGACCAATCGGCTTCTTGCAGGCGGAAAGGAAGAGCAACTATGTCAATCCGCAGGTCCGTCCTTTTGTGTGCGGCGGCTGTCGCCTTGATGCCGGTCTTGGCAACGGCAGAGCAGGCGTGGTTTGGCGGACAGCCGCCTCTCGGTGCGCAGGATGAGCGGCGGCACCTGTTCAAGCCCTACTCTGCCGTGCAACTGAATTATTTGGGCGCGAACTACTGCGAGAACATGCTGGACAAGCGGCTGAACACGACCAGCTTCACGCACCAGAACTCCGACACCAACAACCTGGACGCGTGGCATCTCCAGTTTCCCGATGACGCGGCACGCTGCGCCGAGTCGTTTGTCTGGGAGGACGAGTATTCGGGCGTTGTCCGGCTGGGGACGGTGCGCCGCCTGGAACTGGGCATGCTGGCCGCGCACATCCCCGGCACGCAGGGTTACCACTTTTTCCGCCACCGCAGCGGCGGCAAGACCTATCTCATCTTCGACCACCCCTCCGCTGACGGGCGGGTGCTGCTGTCCACCTGGGGCGACGAAATCCAAGGACTCGCCACCGTCGGTTTCCAGGTGCAATTTCCCACTGGAAGCGCCGGCGTCCCCGCCGGCTGGCTTGGCCCCAAGGACTTCATCCACAAGGACACGCCCGAAAACGCCGCTTCCCCGGCCGTTGCGCGTTCGCCCGAATACTGGAACGAATCCCCGTTCACGTTCGTTCGCGCGTTCACCCGACCGGACCAGTCCGTCACGTTCACCGGCCGTTATTGGCTGAGCGACGAGGACAAACCCATCGAGTACGCCTGCGAATCGGAGAGGGCGGAGAAACTGGCCATCACCATCGGCGAGCCGGACAAGCACATTCCCCTGCTCTGGGACGCCAAAGCGCCCGGCATTGTGGATTTCGGAGACCGCAAGACGCATTGGCATTCAGACAAAGACGGCGACCAGGCCGCGCCGCCCCCCGACTGCCACTATCTCGTGCTGCGCAAGAACACCACCTGGGCCTGTCCCGGCTACGGTTCGTGTCTCCTGGTAATGTGGGAGGGTCAACCGGAATCCATTGAAGCACTGGCCGAAAACGGCTACGGCCAGCTTCGCTTCGTGTTTGGCAACACCGGCAATGGCGCGAAGGGGAAACTGTGGCTCTATCCCTTCCATTGGATCAACGAGGACGACATGGAGTACGTCTTCCGGAACGCGGAGAGCTTTCTGGCGCAGGGCAGGCTGATGCACAACGGGTTCCCCTCGCAGCAGATGGTGAATGCCATTCCTTCCGGGCTGGCAGCCGCCGCGTACTTGCTGACAAAGTACAACGATCCGCTGGCC
This sequence comes from uncultured bacterium, assembly GCA_937923585.1. GTDB lineage: Bacteria > Hydrogenedentota > Hydrogenedentia > Hydrogenedentales > CAITNO01 > CAITNO01. Next base: position 5,340 of record CALDSM010000750.1, on the reverse strand, counting down.
CGCACCGCGCAGATCGAGGCGGTCAACGCCGTGGATGCCATGCTCGAACCGGAGCACAAGGGTCGCCGTTTCATCCGCCTGTTCTTCGAGGTGAAGGCGGCGGCATGGATGGTGCGGCTCGGCAAGCAATTGAACGATCCCGCCATGGTGGACAAGTACAGCGCCTGGGTAAAGTTGACCATGGACCGCCTGCTGTCGAAGGAGGGCGACTATGACGGCAAGGCCTGGGGCGACGGCTGGACGCATTTCAACAACATGCGCACCGTCTGGACAGCCTACGAGGCGACGGGCGTCGAGGCGTACCGCGAAGCCTACGAGCGCGCCATGGACGTCTACACCATAGACGCGAAAGGCGTCTACCGCAACGGCGAGCCGCTCAAGGCACCCGGCGGATTTGATGTCTACGCGGGTTCCCTGCCGATCGGCGTGTGGGGGCACTGGGGGCTCAAGGACCGCGTGAACCAGTTGATCAACCTGAACGTTCCCAACGGCTGGCACAACCCCACCGTCCTCGTGTCCGACCTGTGGAATGACGCGGGGGCGGGCCCGTGGTCGCAGGACGATGCCCAGCCCGAGATGGTCGGGTTCATGCTGCGCGGCTACAATCTGCCGAAAGACCCCAAGCGCCTGCTGCCCACGGGAGCCTTCCCGAAGTTCGACGAACAGGGCAATTTCGAGGCCACCTGGGCATCCATCACCGACAACCCCTGTTTCCTGCCCGGCCCGCGCGAAATCCGCGAACTCAAGAACGGCGAAGTGCCTTCGTCCCCAGAGATAAAGACGACCGAACTCGACCTGGCCGGACTGAAGGACTCGCCACCCTGCATCACGCAAACCGTTGACGTGAGCAACGCCCATGGCGCAGCCCTCGATCTCCGCGTGAATTCGGGGAGTTACCTCGTCGAGGTCTCGCCCGACGGCGAGCACTGGATTTCCCGGCTGGACACTTGGTGTGACAAGCCGACAACCCGATCCGTGGACCTGTCCTTTCTCACCGGCGCACAGGACGAACTGGTCCGCACGCTCCAATTCGCCCCGCCCGACGACGCGCCCTTCCTGCAAAGTTCCACCGGCAGCGAAGTTGTCCGCACCCACAGCCGCACCGTGGCGCCCGATGGCAGCTTGGTCTATCGGTTATCGTTGCCCAAGATTGACCAGTGCCACCTCGAATTCATCGTGGGCAACAACTACCGGATTGACCTCTCCCCGAACGGCAACGAATGGGCGGAGGTCTTGTCTCCGGCCCAGATACCCCCCAGAAAAGGAACCGACCAGAAGAATGCCGCATGGATGCGGCTCGCGGACGCCACAAAACAGGTCAACCCGAAAGGTGAACTGTACATCCGGTTGCGCAACGCAGGCAACGACGATGCTTACGGCAACCAGCCCGCTTTCCTCCGGCGCTTGGCCGTCTATGCAACCTACAAGACACCTGCCTTGCACCTGCGTTTAAGAAATGCGCCGTACGCCAAGGACTCCGTTCCGGCGATAGACTGGCTGCATCTGCGGACATGGTGAGACTGAACGAATCCGCCGTCAGTTCGCCGTCCATACCCCTATGAGCACGGCGGTGCTTCGGGATACGGGCTGTGTGGCGAAGCTGCCGTCGGCCACATACTTGATGAACTGGACATGTCCGTCCATGTAGAGCACGTTGCATCCGCCGGGCACGTGGTTGAACTCCGCGACGGCGGCACCGGTTGCGATCAAGTCCATCATTACGGGAACGGCGCTTTGGGCTTCGGCCCCGGCGCCGGGATTGTTGATGTCCGTGATCATGAACCGCTCGACACCCTCGCTCAGGCGGTGAACAATATTGCTGCCGCCGTTGCCATGCCCCGGGCCGTAAAACTCGCCGGAGATGTCTATGTCCTCATCGGCGATCGCCATGAGTGCATAGCCGTCGTGGCTCATGTACGGTCCCAGTATCCGGTTTCCGAGACTGCTGAGGCTCGCGGCAAACCCGACGGGCACCAGTTCCGTGTTCGGCATGGGCGTTCCATCTGTCAAAGTGGCGATGGTGTTGAGGATGGGGTAATCGGACGCGGCTGTCAGGTCGTTGCCGGACGACGGATCATTCAGCGCCCAGCCGAAATAGGCGTAACTCTTGGCGGCCTTGAACGGGTTTCCCGCCGGGGTGGACAGGAAACCGTCCTCAATTACCATTTCTTTGACGGAATCCTCCGGGTCTGACGGGCAGAATGCAATTGCCACATCCGTCCAGTATTCCGGATAGAGCAGTGTGGTCTGCGGCGCCATGGCGACGCTTTCCGTCACTGGGTTGTTGGGCTGGCTGTGCCGGTTGAAGAGCCGGCCCGTCTACATGTACGGGTAACGCCCCTTCGCCTCGCCGGCGTACATCTTGCAGATGAGCCCCCACTGCTTGAGGTTGTTCTGGCAGGAGGAGCGGCGCGCCGCCTCGCGCGCCCGGGCCAGCGCCGGCAGGAGGAGCGCCGCAAGGATGCCGATGATGGCGATGACGACCAGCAACTCGATCAGCGTGAATCCGTTTCTACGCATGGAAAGCGTCCTCATTTCTCGCCCATAATCGGAGAGGCACTTGCCGCATTGCGCCTGTGCTGCGGCGTAAGTCTGCCCCAAAGTGCAATTCTTGTCAAGGGCGTCGCGCCGCGGCGCCGGTACGGCGGGAAAAGGGTTGCCTGCCTGTGCTATAAGTGCGCGTGCCAACAGTGGCCGGTCTCCGGCCAAAGGAAACAGGCCATGATACAAAGCCTTTTCACCCGGATCTTCCGTCCGTCCGCAGGAGTCTGCGCGCTGGCATTACTGGCCTGTCTGGCGCCCGCAGCAGTCTCCGAGACACGTTCCATTGCAGAGTTCGGGCTTCAGCCGGATACCCGCGAGAATGCAGTGCCCTCAGTGAAACAGGCGCTGGCGGCCTGTGCCGGTAAATCGGACATGACGTTGGTCTTCCCCAAGGGCCGCTACGACTTCTTTCCGCAGGACTGTCCGGAAAAGACCTATCACGAATCCAACACGACCGACACCAATCCCAAGCGCTGCCCGATCCTGCTTGAGAACGTGAAGGGCATCACCCTTGATGGTTCCGGGAGTGACTTCATCTTCCACGGCCAGATGCAGCCGTTCACCGTGGACCACGGCGAAAAGGTCCTGATTCAGAACGTGAATGTGGACTGGGACATCCCGCTGACCGCGCAGGGCGAAGTGGTGGATTCCCAACCGGGCCACATTGACCTCCGGATCAACCCCGTCGAATCTCCGTTTGTCGTGGAAGGCGAGAAACTGGTGTTCACGGGGGAAGACTGGAAAAGCCCCTGGTGGGGCGTGATGGAGTTCGAACGGGACAGCCGCCTGATCCCGCCGGGCACCGGCGACGGGACTTTTGGCGGCGGCTGGCTGAAGAGCTACCGCGCCGAAAAGCTTGGAGAGGACCTCGTCCGCATCCACAAGAAGGCCAAGAACATGCCCAAGAAGGGCAACTTTCTGGTGTTGCGTCACAATGAGCGGATTCACGCGGGCATATTCCTCTTCCACAGCAAAGACGTGCAGGTGCGCAACGTGAACCTGTACAACACCGGCGGCCTCGGCGTGCTGGGGCAGTTCACTGAAAACATCGTTTTGGACAACACCAACGTCGTTCCCAACAAGGCCAAGGGGCGCTACCTGAGCGGTCATGACGACGGCGCCCATTTTTCCAACTGCCGCGGCCAGGTCACGGTGGAGCGTTGCAGTTTTGCCGGGCTGATGGATGACCCCATTAATGTGCACGGCACCAGCGTCCGCATCATCGAGAGGCGGGCCGACAACCGCCTGCTGTGCCGCTTTATGCACGAACAGTCCGTCGGAATGGAGTGGGGAAGGCCCGGCGAAAGCGTCGGATTCATCGAGCATGAGGGCATGTCCACCGTCGGCATGGGGACCCTCGCGGCTTTCAACCCGTCAAGCCTGACCGACTTTGAGGTGACCTTCAATGCGCCCGTTCCCTCAGGCATACAAGAGGGGGACGCACTGGAGAACCTGACCTGGGCGCCGGACGTGCTGCTGCGCAACAACCACTTTGGGAGTTGCCGCGCCCGGGGCGTGCTTATTTCCACGCCGGGCAGGGTAATCATAGAAGATAACGTGTTTGAATCCAGCGGTTCCGCGATTCTTGTGGCGGGCGACGCCAACTACTGGTATGAATCGGGCGCGGTGCGCGACGTGCTCATTCGCGGGAACACGTTCAACTCCCCCTGCCTGACCAACCTGTACCAGTTCTGCGAGGCTGTCATCAGCATCTGTCCGGAGATCCCGAAACCGGATTTGGCTTCCCGGCCCTTCCACCGCAACATCCGGATCGAGGAAAACACCTTCCATCCCTTCGATTACCCGGTGCTCTACGCACTGTCCACCGAGGGGCTGGCTTTCTCCAGGAACACCATCTTTCGCAGCAACGACTACCAGCCCTTCCACAAAAACAAGCACATGATCCGGCTGGTGGGCTGCAAGGACGTTTCTATCGCGGGCAACACGTTGCAGGGCGATGTCCTCGGCCGCGATGTGTTCGTAGAAAAGACGGACCCATCAGAGGTGAATGTCGCACCTGGGCAGGGAATTGCCGGGCCATAGAACCACCGGGGAAATGAGTAAAGCCATATCTCGGGAGGTACTCTCGCCTTCCGAAAAGTCAGACCAGCCGGAACCGTTCCGGCACGGAAATGACGGGCGGAGAAGAAAGCTACTTTCCCGCCTCCGGGCGGCAGAATGCGGAGGCCACGAAAGAATCGGCGCAGCCGTAGTAGAAGCGCCACGTCCCGTCGAACCATATCAGGCTTTCAACAAAGGTGACATTGGCGTTGCCCGATTCCGCCGACCCCTGACGGCGTGTCTCAAAATCCCGTTCGGGATGAAAGAAGTCCTTCTCGCTCCGGGCGAGTACGCGGGCGGGGTCTTTGGCGTCAAACAGCGCCTGCGCCACTGCCCAAACCATCCCTTTCAGACCAAGGTCGGGGCGGTTGTCAGAACCGCCGTTGTAGATCAGATGTATGCCCGCACCGGTTAGCAGGGCAAAAGGCCCTGGCTCGGCCACATGGCTGTCGAAACGCCCGGGGCGCATAGGCAGCACCACCAGCGGCTTGCCTTCGGCGGTCTCTGAAACACCCCAGTCAATCAGATTGTCCGATGAAGCGAGTATGGCTCCGGTGTCACCGTAGTACATCCAGTATTTGCCGTTTACCTTGGCCGCCACGAAACGCTCCTTCTCCCGGCGGCAGACGACAGCCCCGGACTTGGACCAGGTGTCCACATACTTGCCGTCCTTGAAGCGGGCAAATGCGGACCCCTTCTTTTCCCAGTGGACCAGGTCGCGGGAAGTGGCGACGA
>CALDSM010000749.1 GCA_937923585.1 uncultured bacterium | reverse complement strand
ACGTCCTCGCCGTGGTTGCCCTCGGCGTTGGTCAGGCCGAACAGCCGTTCCTTGAGGATGGGGTCGCAGCCGTTCCAAAGCGCGAGAGCGAAGCAGAGCCGGCATTCGCGGTCCGTGATGCCCAACAAGCCGTCCTCGCCCCAGCGGTACGCGCGGCTGCGGGCGTGGTCATGTGGGAAACTCTCCCAAGCCTTGCCGTCCGCGGAATAGTCCTCGCGCACCGTTCCCCACTGGCGCTCGGCGAGGTAGGGGCCCCAACGCTGCCAGTTCTCCAGCCGGGCATTGGCCCGGGCAAGCCGTTCTTGTTCTGCGGACATGGCCGTCCTCCAAGCGTTGCCTTCAACAATGCCATGCAAAGGAAAACAGAACCGTTGCGCCCGCCATTCCTGCCCGCGCCCTCATGCGTTGCTTCGCGTACGGTCGGCAGCGCATGAACGGTCACATGTGCAGCAGGACTTTCATCACGCCCGGGTCTTCCGCCCGGGCCATGGCCTGGACGCCGTCCAGCAACTCATAGGATTCGGAGATCATGGGGCGCACGTCTATGGTTCCCAGCCCCAGCGCCTCCAGCGCCGGGCGGAAGGGACCGCAGCGAGAACCCAGGATGCGCACCTCGTTGATGACCGGCGTGGCAAAGCGCACGGGGGTCATGCCCGCCACGGTGGTTTTGAGCACCACGGTTCCTTCGGGGCGCACCAGTTCCAGCGCGCGGGCCAGTCCTGCGTCCCGTCCGGTCGCTTCCACGACAATGTCCGCGCCCGGATCGAGCGGCTCTGTGTCGAGCGCCGTCGCAATGCCCAGCTTTGTCAGCAGTTCCAGCTTCCATTCATGCCGTCCCACGCAGACCAGGTTCTTCGTCGCCAGGTGCAGCACCTGCGCCGCCAACTGGCCGAGTTTGCCGTCGCCCAGCACAATCACCCGGTCATCCGGCTCCACCAGTATCTGCTCCGTAATCCGGAAGGCCGCCGCCAGCGGTTCGGTGAACACCGCCACGTCGTCGCGGATGCTGCCGGGCACGAGGTGCAGGTTCTCCTCGGGCAGCGCGACATACTCGGCGAAGGCGCCGCTGCGTCCGGCAATGCCGAGGACGGTCCGGTTGGAGCAGTGGTGCGGCATCTCCATGCGGCACCAGTCACATTCGTGGCATACGCAGTTGATCTCGCCCACCACCCGCTTGCCCACCAGGAACTCGTTGGCGGCGCTTTCGACGATACCGACAAATTCGTGCCCGAGCACGCCGTGGAAACCCATGTATCCGCGTTTGATTTCCAGATCCGTGTTGCAGACGCCCGCGGCCAGCACCTTTACCAGCGCCTCGCCGGGGCCGGGCACCGGCATCGGAACGTCGTCCACCCGCAGTTTTTCGTCGAATACCAGCGCTTTCATGGCAACACCTCGCCGCCGGGGCCGGTCCGGCCCGGGCGCTCACCTAATAACAACACCCCGGACGGGCGGGAATCAACCCGGCCGCTCCGGCCATTTGACGGCCACGCCCCCGGAATTGGTCCAATAGAGAAAAAGATCCGCAATTTGTCCGCCCGCTTTCCAATGTGTTATTCTTCCGTTGGGTTTTCTGACGCCAATCCAACGTGACATGCATAACCGCACCCCCGTATTCAGGGGGCGCACGCTTGGGAAGTATTAGCCATGCCCAATTCCGCCGCCCTTTCCGTCCCGGTTTCGATGGACGACACGCTCCAACTGATGCGGGCCCGCCTGAGCCACGTCATCCCCGATTTTGAGATCCAGGAGAAGGCCGAGGTCGCGCACCGGGTCAACTCGCTCAAACGTGAAATGAACGCGGTTATTCTGGGCCACAATTACATGGAACCGGCGCTCTACCATTCCGTGCCGGACTATACGGGCGATTCGCTCCAGTTGTCCGTGGTTGCGTCCAAAACCCAGGCGGACGTTATCGTCTTCTGCGGCGTGCTCTTCATGGGCGAGTCCGCCAAGATCCTCAATCCCTCGAAGACGGTGCTGGTGCCCTCCGAAAAGGCCGGCTGCTCGCTGGCCGAGGGTGTCACGCCCGAGGACGTGATCGCGCTGCGCCAGCGCTTCCCCGGCGCCGTGGTGGTTTCCTACGTGAACACCTACGCTTCGGTGAAGGCCGAGTCGGACTACTGCTGCACCTCGGGCAACGCGGACAAGGTGCTCCAGCACCTCATCGGCTTGGGCCACAAGCGAATCATCTTCCTGCCGGACGAGTATCTCGGACGCAACACCGCCCGGGACATCGGCGTCAACTATTTCGCCGCAACGGACAGCGACGAAAACTACGCGCTGCTTCCCGCGGACGAACCGGCCGTCATCGGCTGGAAGTCGCGTTGCGAGGTCCATGAGCTGTTCACCGTGGAGGATGTCGAAAACATCCGCAGGCAGTACCCTGACGCGGTCATCCTGGCCCATCCGGAGTGCAGCCCCGAGGTGATGGCGAAGGTGGACGTGGCCGGCAGTACCAAGGTCATGGTGGACTACGTGCGCGATGTGGACGCGCCGCGCTACGCGCTGCTCACCGAGTGCTCCATGGGTGACAACCTTGCCGCCGAATTCCCGCACCGCGAAATGGTGCGCGCGTGCAGCCTGCGATGCAAGCACATGAACACCATAACGCTGCAGGACACGCTGGAGGCGCTGCAGAAGCTGCAATACCAGGTGCATCTGAGCGACGATGTCATCACCCGCGCGCGCACGCCCATTGACCGGATGATCTCCATCCGCTGAACGCGCGTATTCGCAAACAAGTGACAAACCTTCTTGCTCTTGATCTTAATCCTGCTCTTGCTCCTGCCCTAAACAGGGGAGTGGCTTAAGAGGAAGAGCAAGATTAAGAGCAAGAACTTGAGGAACGGCAGATGAAATACTTCAAGACCTCCCAGCCCATTCCCGGAAAGGGCGCCGCATGGACTTTCTATGAGGTTGACGACGCCGGTGTGATTCAGCGACAGCTCACGAGCATCCCCGAAACGGGCGAGATCACCCGCGTGCCCGATCCCATCGTCAAGAAACTGTACCGTCCCGAAGTGCTTTCCGACGCGGCCGCCGAGGAATTTCTGGGACTCTGGGACGCGCAGTAATGGGCCGCACCATCGAGTCCCCCTACCTGCCGGGGCCGGGTCCCTGGCTGCGCGGCAATCTGCATACCCACACCACGGCGAGCGACGGCAACCTGTCCCCCCAGGACACGGTGGACGCCTATGCGGCGATGGGCTACGATTTCCTGGCAATCACGGACCATGACCGTGTCACGCCGTTGGACCCCCTTGACCCCAAAGGCATGACGCTGATTCCGGGCAACGAAATCACCGCAAACGGCCCCCACATGATCCACGTGGGCGCACCCGAAAGGGTGGAGCCGTTCCGCGACCGCCAGTCGGCCATAGATGCGGCCAACGCCCTGGGCGGCATGATTGTCATGAACCATCCCAACTGGGAGATGCATTTCAACCACTGTGACCAGCGCACGCTGGCCATGCTCCACGGATATACGGGGATCGAGATCTACAACGGCGTCACGCTGCGCGCGGAAGGCTCCCCCCTGGCCACGGACCGGTGGGACATGCTGCTCATCCAGGGCCGCCGCGTCTGGGGCTTCGCCAACGACGACAACCATGACGACATTGACCGGGGTGTCGGCTGGAATGTGGTGCAGAGCGCGTCGCGGAGCGCGGAGGCCATCCTGGAGGCGCTGCGCATGGGCCGTTTCTACGCCAGCACCGGCGTGGTAATTGACGAGATTCGCGTGGAGGGCGCGCGCATACGGGTGTTTTCCCGGAACGCGCAGGCCTACCATGTGCATTATGACTATGGATGCGTCGCCGCGCGGGTGAACGGTTCGGAACTGGATTTCACGGTTCCGGAGGATGTCCCGTGGCACTACGTCCGCATTGAATGCTTCGGTCCCGGCGCGGGCCAGGCCTGGACGCAGCCCTTCTTTCTCCGGGCCTGACCGCCGCAGGCGGAATCACTTCGCGGGCGCGGCGCCCTGCGAAACGGTGGAAAGCACCCCGCGCAATTCGTTCTCGAAATCCGGACTCAGCCCCCGGAACACCTTGCGGATGATGCCGTCAGGCCCGACGATCACAATGCGGGGAATCGAGTCCGCCTGGTAGGCGCGGCTTACCTTTCCCTCTTGGTCGAGGGCGACCTTGGGATTGAGTTTGGAGGTCTCGAGGAATTTCCTGATTGCCTCGGGCTCCTCTCGCTGGTTCACCGCGTACAGGACAACGCCTTTGTCGGCAAACTCCTCGCTGACCTTTTCCACGATCGGCATGGCCCGCCGGCACGGTCCGCACCAGGTGGCCCATATGTCGAGCACCACCGTTTTGCCCTTCATGCTGGAGAGTTTCAGTGTGCCGCCGTCCAGCAGGGGCACTTCAAAGTCCGGGGCCGCCTTGCCTTCGAGGGGGTTGCCCCCCGGTTTGACCTCCTCCACGCCGTCCGGCGGGGTAAAGACAAACTGGCTGTCCTGGGTTTCCACGTTGGGCTTCCAGTTGGTGATGTTCACCTGCACCGTGGCGGATGTCGGCCCCCCCGCCTGGTTCTGCGAGCCTTCGGTCATATCCATGTCCGCGCGGCGCAGTGCCGGCGGGTTGCTTTGGGTCAGCCAAACCGTGACATCGTAGGCCGGATAGGCCAGGAGGTATCCCTCGCACGCCGTTCCTTCGATGTTCTGCCCGCCTTTGGCCTCGACGGTTTCGGCCGTGTCCAGCAGGTCTGCTTTGTTGTGCAGGAAACCGGCCACCCACGCGGCCGCCGCGTTGACCGCCCCCCGCGTGACCACGCACATCAACTGGGTGCGCGGAATCACCTCCCCAGTCTTCTGGAAGGTGGTGTCGCCGATGATGTACAGGAAATGGGTCTTGCCGTCGCTTACCAGGCGGACCTTCTCATTCTGCATGGTGAACAGGGCCGACAAGCCGTCTTTTCCCCGGAGCACCATTTCCCCCGTGAGGGAGACCTCGCTGGTGCTGCCTTTCGCGACCACTGTTCCCTTGAAGGCTTCAGTGAATCCCAGCGAATCGAGCCCCGCCGCGCTTTCCATGGCCGCCTGGATTTGGGCCTTCGGGTCCTTCACCGGTGCCTGGGCGAGTGCGGCACAGGACAACAACGCCGCAGTCAGGGTTCCAATGCACCGTGTCAAAGCTCGTTTTTCCATCATTGCCTGCGTCTCCAATCCCGCACCGCAAGTTCGGCGGGGGGATGATAGTAACCTTTTCACCGTCCGGGAAACACGTTTTGTGCGGCCGCCGGAGCATCCGGCCAACGCATTATCACCATAACGCGCAAGGCTTAACGTTCTGTTCCGCCCTTTCGCTGACAATGCGGAAGACGTCTACGGGTTGGGCGCCTTTCGCGCCATGGGGCACAGCCGCACCGGTCCGGCGAGGCCGGAGGGATGGACGGGCCAGTTGGATGCGTCGAAGGGTTTGTAGTCAATGTTGACGAAGAAGAAATTGCGCCATTTCTCCCCGCGGCGATCCATATCGGCGATGCGGTTGGCCATGAGATTGGCCACGTCCACCTCAAGCGTGTTGGCGCCGGGACGCAGCAGGGCGCCCACACGCAATGGCTGGCCGCACCATACGGTGCCCGCATCCTGCCCGTTCAGGCGCACCCGCGCCGTTTCATGCACTTCGCCCAGGTCCAGCAGCCACTCGTCCGCGCCCGTACCGGGTTGGAAATCAAAGGTCACCGCATATTTGCCGATACCGGAGAAGGCGTTCAATTCCGGCGTGCCCGGGTCGGTCCACGGCTTCAATGTGTCGGAAGTGAACGCGGCGGGCAGCGCCGGGCCACCCTCGACGAAACTGACGTCCCACCGGCCCCTGATTTCCCGCGCTTCTCCCTTGGGTTCGAGGCTGGCCCAGGGACTGCCTTCAACGGGATGGTCGTAGGCGCGCACGACGCAGGTTGCGCCCGGCGCTAGTTGCAGGAAGACTTCAACATGGTCGCCCGCGGTCCGCAGCGCGGCGGTACCGCACTGGCCGGAGAGCGGGTCAAACAGCACGGCACCCCTGGCCGAACAGGCCAGGGGACACCAGCCGTCGAGCGCTTCCGTGCCGCGGTTTGCGAGGAAGTACTGCGTGCCGCCTTCAATGCGCTGCCGGACGAGGGCGACATTTGACGCGGTGACGGTCTCGCGGCGCACCCCTGCGGCGCTGAGCGCCTCAGGGAGGTTTGTCTGTTCGATCACTTGTCCGGTCACGCCCCGCAGCGCGGCGACTGCCTTGCCGAGCCGCGCACGCTGGCTGTCCACATCGGTCAATCCGGGCACATCTTCGGGCAGGCCGTCCAGCGCGACGATCATGGTCCCCTGGCCGACAAGTTCCACCAGCCGTTCCATGGTTTCCGGCGGCATGCGCTTGCAGCCAGGCAGCACGATTGCGCGCGGCGGGGCCACAGTTTTGAGCAGTTTGTCGGAAACGTAATCAAACTGCCACCCGCCGTCCCACATCGTCTTTGCCGCTTCGGAGAAACGTGCCAGCCGTTTGTGCATCCAGTCCTGGGTGCGGTGTACTGACAGCAGCCAGGGTGCGGGACCGTCCTTGGTGCGGTCGGCGGGCGCCTGCTGCGCCCAGAGGTCGTACAGCGGCCAGTACAGCAGCACGTCGCTGTCGGATTCGCCCGCCTGGAGAAATGACTGGCACCGCGCCACGTAGCCGTTCAGCTCGGAAAAATCGCGGTAGAGGGTGTTAGTCGGGCCGAAATGGGTGGAGGCGTAGAACAGCCACCCCGGCCAGGGCGCGTCGGCGGGGGAGAAGGCCGTGCCGTGGTAGATGACATGGTTGACGCCGCCCAGGAACAGCTGGTCCACGGCCCGCTTCACCGCTGCCGGGGTTTCGGTGAAGTGTTCGGCCAGCCAGGTGCAGGATTCGGAGGCCACCAGTTTCTTTCCGGTTAGGTGCGCGGCCGAGGAGGCAAACTTGGTCATCAGGATTTCGGCGCCTTCCGGCCCGAATCCCTCCGTTTCGGGCACGTCAGCCGTGGCATACAGGTCGAGCAGGTTGCCCGGTGAGCCGTGGGCCTGGTAGCGGTTGATTGACCCCTGGCCTTTAGCCCACGCAGCCAGGGGCTGCGCGCAGTTTTCCAGGAGCAGTTCGCCAAAGGTTTCGTTGTAGTCCGAGCGCACCCGCTCCGCAGCCTCCGCCGCGCCGCTTCCTTCCAGTTCGCCCAGTCTGGTGCGCAGGTCATAGCCGCGCCGCGTCTGGAACTGATCGAAAAAGTCGTCCGTCCAGTTTGCGCCGTACACCTCGTAGGAATCCATGTAGAAGGCCCGCGGCCGGACCTTCCGGTCTTTGAATGCCGCATCGAACTTTCCAAGATAGGCGTTCACGTTGTCTCTGGAGAAATGGTCCAGCACGTTGCCCTCGCCGCCGGGCGCGGCGCGCTTCACCTGTTGCTTTGTCCAGCCCTGGAAGAGCGCGTGCAGCGTCCATTTTCCGCCGCTGGGTTTCCAGTGCAACTGTCCGTCGGCATCCACCTTGGCGGTCAGGTCAAGGGTCTTGCCCTCCGGTCCCTCCGCGATGAGCGCTTTGAGCCGTGCTTCGGGCTGGTTCAGGCACAGGATCGGCGGCGCTTCGGCGGCCCCCTCGCCCAGCGGGAAGCTCCGCAGGAAAGCCTGCTTGGCGGCCTCCTTCTCGCCAATCCACGGACCGCCATAGGGCCAGCCCGTGCCGGGCGTCATGTCAATACCCAGTCCCGCCGCGTCTGCCGTTTCGACGGCCGCCCCCAGCATGTCCATCCATTGCGGCGACAGAAACTGGATATGGCGCGCCTCGGTGCCTTCGGCCCCGTAGATGGGGATGATGTGCATGCCGCCCAGACCCGCCTTGGCGTAGGTCTGCGCGTGCCGCTGCAATTCCTCCCGGTTCACCGCGCTGCCCATCCACCACCAATAGGTCCAAGGCTTGCAGACGTTGGTGATCTGGGGCCAGTCCATATCGTCCGCAAATGTGCCGCATGCCGCGCACAGCAGGACCGCCGTCATGCCGAATCTCCGCATTGCCATTGATCATGACCTCCTGTGCAGTTACAGTACCGCACAGGGCGGGCCGCGATAAAGGCGGTACGTCCGTGCGGAATGCGGGCCACCGATTGGCGGCGTTCTCAGGGCATTCCCACCATCCGGAAACGCGCCTCCCGTCCGGGCTCCGGAAAGGCTCCGAAAAACCTGCGGACACCCGCACAATACTGCTGGCATTTTATAAGAAATCTGTGATAAACTGGCCCGGTGATATCCCGGATATGGGATCGCGGTGAATTCGGCACACTCCTTGCCAAAACAAGCGTGCCGGTCGGTGTGATCAGGGCGGAGCGGTCACCGCCCCTGCAGATAGTGAGCAATCCGGCCATGTGTTCCGGCGCCGCCGGAAGGGTCGGCATCCGTAGCGTGAATGCGATGTCAACAAGAAGGAGGTATGTGCATGTTGCTTTATGAGTTCTTCCACGCGCTGTTCGTTGGAGTGTTCGGGTACTTCGTGAAGGTGCTCGACACCGCCGTCGTCGGCCTGTTGAACGATCTGCTCGGCCTCGGCTGAGACCCATCCGAAACAACGCGAGATCAATGCGCCGCAGGCGCATGAAACTGAAACCAGAAGGAGCAAAACATGCTGAATGATCTGTTGGGAATTCTCGTGAAGATTCTGATGAGCTTCTTTGACAAGCTCTTCGTCACCCCCATTTTCAATTTCGTTGACGCGGCTCTTTTCGGAAGCAAAGACCCGCTCGCCTAAGCGCAGTCACCCGCAATACAAATTCGCCGCCCCAGTGTCTCCGAATGGCACGGGGCGGTGTTTCTTTCCGGGCCGCCTTGTTCTTCTCTCCTGCTCTTGCTCCCAATCGTGCTCGAAATCAGTCTCGTTATCTACATGATTCCCAAACTGGAGCAAGAGCAAGAGCAAGAGCAAGAAGAAAACCTTCGCGCCAGTCGGCTGAAGTGTTACGAATCCCTTGAATTGGGGTGGGGCATCTGGCAACGTATACTGGAACAAGGCCTGGTTGGGCGATTTCCAGCGCGCACGAACCGGTCCCGTCAATTTCAGGATCGCAGTTGTTCAATCATGCGCCGGTTGTCCCGCAGGCAGGAGGATGCGGATTCATGGCACGCGCTTGTCCGGACACGACAGGATTTTCGGCAGGGGAGCGGTGCGCTGACGCGGCATCGCTGTTCGTCCGCGCCCTGGGCGGATTGCTGTGGTGCGAGACGTTTATCCTTGCGGGGATTCAGTGTTTCTGGGTGCTGTTTCCGGCCAGTCCCCTCGCCGTGGACAATGTGTTCGGGGCCGTCTTTGCCGTCTCGCCGTTTCTGGCCGTGCTGTGCCTCGGCATCGGGGCGCTCCACAACGGTTTTTGCCAGGCGCTGATCCGCATGGAGGCCGCACTGCATTGGCTGGCCTGCTGCGCGTTTTCTGTGATGATCGTGTACGCACTCTGGCACGATCCGTTTTCCTGTGTGGTTCCGTTGGCGGTTTCCGTGCTCCCATGGAGCGCTGCTCTGGCCCTTGCACTCGCGGCCAACTTGTCCACCCGCCTTCGCGTGCGGGCCGCGGAACCCTGCACGGATTCCGGGATGCCGTCATGGACGATTCCCCTGTTGGCGCTCTTCTGGTGGGGTGCGACCGTCTGGCTGTGTTCGGGCATGGCGGTGCTTCCCCTGCTGTGGACGGCTTCCGCGTTGCTTCATGCCGTGGCCGCGCCGTTTGCCGCGCGGGGCCGGGCCGCCGCTGCGGCGGGCGCCCCGCAGGCACGCCAGCGGTGTGCAGGCTGGTGCGCACTTCAGGCCGAGGTGCTGCTCTGGCTGGTGTTCCTGCCGGTGCTGCACATTGTGGCGGCCTTTGCCAACCCGGTTGCAGGGGCAATGGTGGAAAAGACGCCCCTCTTCCTGGAACTGCACGGCTCACCCCTGTTTTTCCTGGGCATCGCCGTGTTCCTCCTGGCGGCACGGTTTCGGGTGACACCGCTCACGCACGCGGCGGTTCTGGCCTCGTTCATCGCCGTCATGCCCGGCGGTGGATGGGTGCTGCCCTGTGTCGCCGGCTACGCCCTCGCGGCGCTCTTCCGCGCCACGCTTCACCAGGGGCCGGTCATGGGTTCGTTCTCGGCCGCGCTGGCCGCCGTGGTGTGGGTTCTGTCGTTTTTCAGCTTCGTCTTCTCCGGAACGCTGATCGCATTCAAGGCGGGCCCCGCCATCCTGAATCCCCTGGAAAAATGGGGGGGAGTCGCCCTGGTGGCGCTGTATGCGGCGTGGATACTGACCGGGATGCTCGCCCGGCGCGGCGCGGGCGGAGCCACGGAAAAGGCCGTTTCCGTTTGCGTCCCGGTGCTGCGCCCCGCCTGGGTATGGTGTGTTCTCCTGGTTACGGCGCTGATGCCGGGCGTGCTTGTGCTGTTGTCCACCGCGTGGCCCCCCTTTGTGCTGTCCCGCCCGTTGCGCCAGCCCGTGGGCGAGCCGATGGGCATTTGCCACGCCTGTCCCGACCCGGCTGACCCGGCTTTCCAGGCACTCAGCGACCTTGGCGCGCAGTCCGTGCGGATGAATTTCACCTGGAGAAGCATCCAGCGGGGGATGGACATCTGGAATGACGCGCATTTCGAGGAAGACATTGCCAACGCCCTCGGCAGCGGGAGACGCATTGTGGGCGTGTTCGACTACGACAACAACGATGTGGAGCAGGACCCGGTCGGCAGGAAACGGGACCACTACGTCGCGCCGTCCGACCTTGGCCTGTTCACGGATTACGTGCGACGTGTGGTCACGCGGTACAAGGACCGGGTACACACCTATGAGATCTGGAACGAGCCCGACATTTCCCGGTTCTGGGAGGGAACCATGGCGGAGTTCTGCGAACTTGCCCGGAGAACGGCCGACGCCATCCGCGAGGCCGATCCCGGCGCAAACATCATCGGCACACCCATGACCGGACCCTTTGGGGTGGCCACCCCGCGCGGCATGGAGATGCTTCACCGTACCGGCGCGCTCGCGAAGGTGGACCGTCCAAACGGGCACCTGTATCTCACCCATCCGCGGTACTACTACAACGAGTTCTGGAAACTCATCGGGCCGGCCCGGCGTTTTGGCCATCCC
>CALDSM010000748.1 GCA_937923585.1 uncultured bacterium | reverse complement strand
ACTGCCTGTTCAACACGTCCCTGCGGTCGTGGCGGACCGTGGAATCGGGTTTTGACGCGCACCTTGAGGCCAGGGCCTTCATGTCCATCTTTTCCCATGAGTACGGAAATCTCAGCGCGCGCGCGGGCTATCTTTTCGAGGGCAAAGACGACAGCATCACCATGTTTGTGGTCGCCCAGCCGGAGAATCTCGGGGAAGGGCTGGGCAGGCGGCTCATGCGGGTGGAGTATTCCTACAGCCGCGGCAGGAACGAGGTGGTCCGCGAGGAGAACTTTGTCGAATCGGGCTTGCCGCCCCTTCCCGCGGAAGCCAGGGAAATCAAGAAGGAGCGCATGAAACTCGGCAAGAAACACCGCACGGTGCTGGCGGGCAACGTCACCGCGTTCGGAATTCGCTATGTCTGGGTGCCGCTGCGCGAGAACTGGGACCCGAAAACGCCGCCTGAGCCCGTGCCCCCGGTCTACATGGAGCGGCACAAGCAGCGCTGGGGATTTCCGCAGGCGGTGGAAATCACGCTTGAAGTCACCAATCCCGACGATCCGAACGACAAGTACGCCGTCACCTCCACGTTCCCGATGCGCCTGCCCACAAACCGGCTGCTGCCCGCCATGCTCGACGAACTGCTGGGGGCCGAGTCATGAGGCCGCATCGGGAAGGATTTGTGCTTATGTGCGTGCTGTGGGTGGTGGCCATGCTCACGGTCATCACGCTGGGCTTTGGGCACCGGGCCGTGCTGGACCGCCGCGCCGCGGCCTATTCGCTGGACCATGCCGTGGCCATGGCCGCCGCGCGGGGCGCGGTGGAGCGCGGCATCGTGGAGATCATGAACCGGGGCGTCAAGATGCGCACGCTTCCGCCCAACCTGCGCGGCGGCACCCACATGGGCGAGGCGTGGGCCAACCCCCTGAATATCTACAAGGAGGGCAACCTCACGGCCGATGATTCGCTGAAGGACGACGAGGCGTCCTTTATCATCACCGACGAGGAGCGTTTCATCAATATCAACACCGTTCCGAAGGAACTGCTCGAAAACATCAAGTCCATGGATCGCGGGCTCGAACGGCAGATATGGACCCGGCGGACCAAGGAGGAGCATGAGGGCGACGGCATCATTCCCTTCAGCGCGATCGAAGAACTGCGCTGCATGCGCGGGATGGACGACGACAACTGGTTTGGGGCTGACGGAAAGCCCGGACTGAAAGACCTGGTCACAGTCTGGGGCGGCGGGCAAATCAACGTGAACACGGCGTCCAAGGACGTGCTCATGTGCGTTCCGGGCGTGAAAGAGATTGACATTGACACCGTTTTGAAGTACCGTGCCGGGTCCGACGGCGAGACAAACACGGCCGATGACCGCGGCTTCATGAGCCTGGACGACATGACCGTGAAGACGGGCGTACAGGGCGACACACGCGAGGCGATGAACGCCTATTGCACCTGTGATTCCGCGTTCTTTAAGATTACAGGATTGGCAACGCGGCGCGCGGGGCGGGTAAGGGCCGTTTGTGCGGCGGTGGTGGTGTTCGGCGAGGCAGGCATGCAGACCGTGGATTGGCAGGAGAAGGCGCTTGGCTCTTAAGTCTGAAATGATCAGTGTGCTCCATTTCGACATGCACGGGGTGTCCTGGCTGCGGGCGGAACGAACCCCCGCCGGACTCACCGTGGTCGGGCAGGAGTGCCAGCGCGGTGACTGGACCGGGGGTGACGCCCTGGAGCAGGCGCTGAAGGCTTTTGCCGGGCGGCACGGCATCGCGGCGGACACGGTGCTCTCCGTGTTCCCCCGTTATGATGTCACCACCCGCATTCTCACGCTGCCCTCCCAGGACCATGATGAAATCGTCGGCATGATACGCCTCAGCGCCGAAGAGTTCGTTCCCTATTCGGCCGACGAACTGATTATGGACCATTCCGTCCTTCGCCTGCTGCCCAGCGGCGAAGCGACCGTGTTTGCCGTTCTGGCCCACCGCGACATGGTGGAGCGCCACCTGGCCGCGCTCGCCGCCGCAGGCATTGAGCCGCGGCAGGTCCACCTCAGTTCCGCCTGCCTGGTGAACTGCGCGCTGGCCGCCGAGCCCAAGGGCCGCTACGGCGTGGTGCATCTTGCCTCGGGCGGATTTGAAGTGGCCGTGGTGAACGACGGCCGGCTGGCGTACAGCCGCGGTGTTGCCTCAAGCCAGGACTGGGAGCAGGTGGCCGGGGACCCGACTGCGGGCGGCGGGGTCGGCCTGATTCAGGAGAGCCCCGCCGACGAACTGGCCGCAGAGATTCGCAGTTCCCTTGCGTCCTACCGGCGTGACTCGGAGGACGGCGGGGGCGTTCAGCGGCTGTATGTCGGCTGCGACGGCGTGGATGTGTTCGCGCTGTGCCGGCATTTGTCCGACACGCTGGGCATCGAATGCCGCCCCGCGTCCTTTGGCCGCGATGTCGGCGTGCAGGGCAAGGCGCTGGACCGGGTGCCGCTGGCCGCGCTGGGTGCGCTCATTACGGGCCAGGGACCGGCTCCCCTGATGATTAACCTTCTGCCCGAGCGCATTTCCGTGGAACGGCAAAAGCAGAGCGCGAAACGGCTTGCCCTCCGCATCGCCCTGTTCGCCGCGGGCCTGTGCATTGCCCTTGGCGCACTGTACTGGCAGGCCGTGAACACCCGGCAGAAGGTCATCGCCGAACTTGAGGCCAAGGCGCAGTCGCTTGAGCCCAACGCCCGCGGCATCGCGGAGAAGCGCGAGCAGTTGACCATCCTGCGCCGCCAGGTGGACCGGAAGGGCTCCATTGTCGAGCAGTTGGCGGACGTGGTGGACGCGCTGCCGGAAGGCCGCACAAACATTACCCGGGTCAGCTTGGACCGAGAGGAGGGGGTGAGTGTCTGGGGCCGCGCAAAGTCCGTGGACGACGTGGCGGAGTTTGCCCAGAACCTCCGCAGCAGAGCCAGAGAGGGTCTTGAATTCTTCGCCCAGGCGCGCAGGGTGTACGAGCAAAAGGCGATGGAGCAGGATTCTCCCGTGTTCACCTACCAGGTGGACATACCGATAGGCGAGGAAGAGAGCAAAGATGGCAAGCGGGAAAACTAAAGCGGCGGGCAGCATTTGGAGCCGCCTTTCCACGCGGGAACGCAGTTTGGCGTTCCTGACCGCGGCCGTCATTGGCGGATTTCTGCTGTTCACCTTTGTGCGAACGGCCCTGTCGTCGCTCAGGGACATGGACAACCAGATAGCCCGCCTGCAGGACAACATCATCAACTGCGCCAACCAAATGGCCCGCCGTGAGGCCGTCGAGGCGCAGTACGCCAAGATCGCGGCGCAGCATTCGAGCGCGTGGACCGACACCGAGATTCACGAGCGGCTGCGGCAGGAAATCTACCGTCTGGCAAAGAGTGTGCCGCCCCCGCTCGATGAAAACGGTGTTGCGGTTTCCAGCCCGGACAACGCAGCCAATCTGATCGAAATCCCCGGACTGGGCAAGGGCGAAATGGCCGAGGGCGGCGCGGGCTACCGGCAGTACCGCATTCCTTTGCGGATTCCGGCAAGCGGCATCAAGCCCATCATAGACTTCCTCGAACGGCTCCAGCAAAGCCCGCAGTCGCTGCGCCTGGACAAACTGGAGTTGTACCGCCTGCCCGAATCCGACCAGGTGGCGGCGAGTGTGGTCATCACACGCACGATTGCCAACGGAGCCACCGCCACCGCGGCACCGGCCGGAGACAAGAAGGGTGCGGGTGCGGGCGGGCAGGGTCCGGCACCCGCCGGTGCCGGGCGCGGCGAGGGAACCGGCCGAATCCCGCTTTCTGCCTCCGACTGGAAAACCGAAGAATGCGCGGTGCGACTGGTTGAGGGGGCTGGCGAAAAGCCCTATCTCGAAATCAAGGCTGACAGCGCCGGCGCAACTGCGGAACTCGGGCGGAAGATTGCCGGTGATACCGCCTACGAGGCGGTTCTTGAGGTGAGCGCCACCGGCAAGGCCGAGTTCGGTGTGGCCATGGAAGGGGACAAGGCCTTCTTTCCCGACAGCGTGCAGTTGAAAGGCGACGGTGCCAAGTACCGCTACCAGGTGGAGTTCGGCGCACCCACTGGGGCGGCGAGGGACAGAATGGCCTGTCCGCGCCTGGTGCTGGCCGAGAAGGATGCCGTGGTGCAGATTTATAACATTGTGTTGCGCAAGAGGGTGGAGTAGACTGTGGAACGTATTGTAAACATGGTCGGTTCCGGACTAATCGCACTGGTTATTGGTGCCATTGTGATGAATCTGGTCCATGATCCCATGGATTCGCAGCGCACGTACCTTAAGGATGCCTTGGCGGACATTCACGCCACGGACGACGAGGAAGAGGGTACCCAGGCAGATTTCGAGAAGTGGAACGGGATGATTACGGGCAAGCAGGGCGTTTGGGCCGCCATGGTACCCCCGCCCCCGCCGCTTCCACCGCCCCCGCCGCCCCCGCCCGCGGCCCCGAACATCGGTCAGATGCTGACTGGAATCAAGGCGAGCCGACAGAAGGTGGGCGACAAGATTAAGATAATCACGCCTGAGAACCCGAAAGGCGCGTTCTACGCCATCGGTGACACCGTGAACGGGTTTACCGTGCAGTCTTATGACAAGACCTCGGTTACTCTGGCCTATGAATGGAAAGAGGGCAAACAGACCCTCACGCACAGTATTCCGAGAGAATAGCGGCGTTAGAACTGGCGCTCACCCTAAGATGTTGTATTCTTGACATGCGTTGCGCTATATATAGTGTCAAGATCAGTTGTCGGAGGCGTGCCGCCAGTTTGGCGTGCGAATGCATAGAGAGCGAGTGGCGGGCCCTGTGGAGTCCGTCGCGGATGGAGATCGAACGGGTCCGTCCCGGTGTTGGGACAGACCTCATGGGTAGCCTATGAGACGTTTCATGGTGATGTCCTTGCGCGCGTTCGCCTGCGTGACGGTGCTGGGCACCCTGTGCTGGCCCGTATCCGCCCAGAGCCAAACACCGACGAACCCTTATCCCAGCCCCTACTATCCGAGCAATACCGGCGGGTACGGCGGGTATGGCAACAACTACGGCGGGAACTACGGCGGCGGCTATGGCAACCAGTCGGGACTGAACAGTCCCCTGGGCACCTCGCTTGGCGGGGGACGTTTGGGCGCTTCCGGTGATCTTGGCATGCAGGGACAGAGCGGAATGGGCGGACAGGGCACCGGTTCGCTTCGGGAACGCCGCGGCACGGGTCGCAGTTCACGCCGCGACAAAGACGGGGCCACCCAGACGGCGACGGGCGCGCCCGGAGACACCAAGGGGAAAGCACCGGAACCCCGGGGCGGGGCAGTGGGCAAGGCTGCCGCGGAAACAGGCACCGCCAAGGATACCAGCAAGCCCGCCAGTGCCGGTGCCGGTGCCAAGGGCGTGGTTGGGGACAAGGGCGGGGGAGGCGGCGGTGGCGGCGGAACGACCTACACCAAGGGCGAGCCCGGTACGGTGTCGGTGTCGGGCGAAGGCACGTTTGAGCCCATCCTCGAACGCGAGGTCGCCTATGGTGAGGTTCCCGAAGAGGGGGAGAAGATAACGCTGGAAGGCCCCATGCCCGTGGGCGAGTTCCTCAGCGCGATCAATCTCGCCACGAACTGGAACATTCTCGTCTCGCCCGAGTTGAAAGAGGTGGAGCTCAAGTTCTGGATCAGCGACACGTCCCCCAAGAAGGCGCTGGAAATCCTTAAATTCTACAAGATCTACTACGAATTCGACGACGAGGCGAAGTATCTGCGCGTCATGTCCGAGGAGGACTACCAGAAGCGCATGTACGGCAAGCGCCAGCCCAAAGAATTCCGTGTCAAGAACGTTGACATCACCTTTGCCGAGTCCATGATTTCGGCGCTGCTTTCGGCCACGGGCCGCACCGTCACCGACCAGCGTTCAGGGGTCATCTACGTATGGGACACGGAGGACAATCTCAACGAAATGGACCGGATTGTCCAGCAGATTGACGTCCCCCTGCAGCGCGCCGCCTTCAAGATCAGGCACGCCGACGTGCCCGACATCGAAACCGTGGTGACCGGGCTGCTTTCGCCCAACGGCAATCTCATGACCGACACCCGCACGGGCCAGCTCTTCGTGTGGGACGCCCCCGGCAATCTCAGTCAGGTGCGCACGGCCATAGAGAGCCTGGACAAGCCCGTCGAGTCGAGAACCTTCGACCTCAAGCGGGTCAACGCCGAAGACGTGACGGAAAACGTCGAGTCGCTGATTTCCGAGCGTGGCACGGTCCAGGTCGATCCCCGCACCAACACGCTCATCGTCACCGACCTGCCCACGCGGCTCGAACGCATCGCCGAGACCGTCAAGACGCTCGACCGGGAGCTTGAGACCCGCACGTGGACCATCAAGTACGCCGATCTGGACTTCATCGCCGACGAGATCGAGAGCCTGATACCGTCCGAAATGGGAAGCATCATTGTCAACGATCAGGTGAACCAGATTACGGCCACCGGCGTCCCCGCGCGGCTTGACGAGATCGGAAAGCTCATCAGCACCTGGGACATCAAGCGCAAGCAGGTACATATCGAGGCCTTCATCGTCGAGGTCTCGAATGACATCGAGCGCGCCTTCAGCATCAACTGGTCCTACTTCAACAATATCAGCGGGCAGCCTTTCGGCATTCAAAGCGGCAAAGGCGGCGTGGTGGGGCCCACCGGCAGCACCACCACCACCAGCACCGGCACGGGAACGGGCACCGGTTCCACCGCCAATCTGCTCACGCTTCCCGGCAGCACGGGGCCGGGCTCCGGCGAGGCCATGCAGGTGGGGCAGTTGCCCTATGCCGTGCCGCTCTATGGCGCACTGCAGCTTGACTCGACCGGCAAAATTGTCAGGCCCCAGCTCTTCGGCATCAACGGCAAGCCGCTCATTGACCGCTACGCGGGCAACAAGCTGTCCGCAACGCTCGATTACCTGGACAAGCAGTCGAAGATCAACATCCTTTCCTCACCGCGCGTGACCGTTCAGGACGGCGAGGAGGCCATGTTCCAGAACGCCTCCAGGGTGCCCTACGTTTCCGCCTCGACGTATTACGGCGGGTACGGCGGCTATGGCTACAGCGGCGGCGCCTCCAACATCTACGTCACCAACAACACGAACCGCGTCGAGTTCATAGATGTCGGAACCATTCTGACCGTGCTGCCGCGCATTGCCGACGACGACACCATCCTCATGGACATCAGCGCCGAAGACAGCACCTACGTGGACAAGACGCTCACGGTCAACGACCAGAAGTCCACCGTGCCGGAGAAGACCGTGCGCAGGGCCGACACGCAGGTCCGCGTGAACACGGGCGACACGGTTGTGCTCGGCGGCCTGCGCAAGGACCGCACCAGCAAGACGATGACGAAGACGCCCTTCCTGGGCGATCTGCCCGTGGTCGGCTGGCTCTTCCGCAGCCCGGACAAGCTCACCAGCAACGCGTCGCTGCTCATATTCATCACGCCCGTGATTGTGGACGAGTCCACCTCCATGGAGGCGGTCGAGCTGATGCAGACCGACGAGGAGATGGGCAGGGACGTCCGCCACCTCAAGAAGGACCTGTGGGGGCGCGTGGCCGACAACGTCTCCAAGGGCAAGAACGAAATCGCGGTTTCCATCGGCGCCACCGGGCGTATCAACTCGGGCGGCAAACTGGTCACGGCGGAAGAACTTGGCAAGACACTGCA
>CALDSM010000747.1 GCA_937923585.1 uncultured bacterium | reverse complement strand
CGTTATAGGTCAGTGTGTAAACGCCCGGCGCGGCGGTGTTGACCGCTCCAACGACCGTCACTGCCACGACGCCGGCGCAAGCATCCATTGCCGTGGCACCCGCCTCTGCATAGGCAGCCCCGCATTCAACGGCCACTGTGGCAGAACCGTTCAGCGTAACCACCGGCGGAGTCATGTCCGCCACCGTCAGATTCACGGCGCTTCCGCCTGCGGCGGGAGTCCCCGCCGCCGGGTCCTGGCCCAGCACGGTGCCGGGCGCCTCAATACTGCCGCACATGTCCGTCACCGTGCCGACCGCATAGCCGGCTGCGGTGATCGCCGCCTGCGCCGCTGCCAGGCCGAGCCCGGTCACCCCGGGAACGCCGGTGCCGGTGCTGTAGGTTCCCTCCACCACGCGCGCCTCGTTGTCGCCGAGCATGAAGGAGACGGGCGGGGGCGTTCCCCAGCCGGCAAGGTCCTGGAAGGTGACGGTGTGGCCGCCCACCGGCACATCGGCAACGGTGAACCCGCTTGCCTGCCAGAGGCCATCATCGAGTTTCCACAGGGCACCCTGTGCCACGGCCTCCGCGGGCAGGATGACC
Organism: uncultured bacterium; assembly: GCA_937923585.1. Classification (GTDB taxonomy): domain Bacteria; phylum Hydrogenedentota; class Hydrogenedentia; order Hydrogenedentales; family CAITNO01; genus CAITNO01. The sequence goes on along the minus strand of CALDSM010000747.1, from coordinate 4,372 downwards.
GCCTGTACGGTTCCGTTACGCAGCCAGCCCGCCGGAACCACCTGCACGATGCGGGACTGTTGTACGGCCATCACGCCGCGAGAGTTCTCGACGTTGTAGACAACCAGGTACGACCCGACCGTGTTGGTGTCGACCGGATTGTAGATTTGGATGGACGAAGTGATGTCGCCGTCCACACTGTCGTAGGCAGTGGCCCCCTGCTCGATGTAGCTGCCGCCCACCTGCACATAGACGATATCCTGTCCGTTGAGCGTGATCACCGGACGCTCCGGCGGCGGAGCGAACTCAAGCGTGTAGACCAGGTCGCCGCCTGCGGGTTCGGGCTGGTAGTCGAACAGGTGCACCTGTGCCGGAACCGTCAGGGGCGGGTGGGGCAGGTGCGCCGTATAGGGCGTCTGCCAGGCGTTCGGGCCGACCAGCAGTTCCCTTCCGTCGGAGCGGCGCACCGATGTGAGCGTCAGGCTGCCGCCGGTCGGGTCCTCAAACTGCGCATAGAACCAGCCGGACGGCGCGGGCACGGTGGCGGTGACTCCACCTTCGGTGGCCACTGCGATGCCGGTGTTCACGCCCGACACGGGCTGCGATGCCCCGTCGCTGCCGTACACGCGGTCGGGCAGGTTGTCCGGGTCCGCCGTGTCGTCTGCCAGGAAGTCCGGACGGCCGTCCGCGGCGGGAAGGTCCACCGCGACCACGTGCGCCATGGGGTGAATGCTGACCCGGTCTATCAGGGACTGCACCTTGGCGCCAAGGTCGGTCTTGTGCTCAAACGTGGCCGCAAATGAGACGAATCTGCCCTGCAGCGTTGATGTCATGTTCCACTGCGCCACCGCAGACGCACCCGGCATCATCGTGCCGAAGTCCGCCACCAATGACGGTGTTCTGGGCGCGCCGTTGACCTCCGTGGAAAGGATCTGGAAGCCGATGAGCAGCCCCTTCTCGTTTTCGATAATGCGGGGCTGCGCCGAGGTGATGGTCAGCGCATTGGCCTTGCCCGCACCGGCATTCTTCACCAGCAGGCCGAGCGCATAGGGAATGGCGGGCTCGATTTCCGCGGTGAACGGGTCGTCGCTGTAGACCGTCCTCTCCAGGAAGTAGTCCAGTTCCAGCTTCGGATCGGGATAGACATCAATGGCCACCGGGAAGAGCGGAATGAGCATGGTTGTCCCGCCCATGGTGTACTGCACCGTCCCGGAGACATAGTAGGTCTTCATGGCGTCGGGCGCGGCGTCGCGTCCGGGTATGATTGTCCAGTCGGCGGTGCCGGTCGTCAGGGGCAGGATCACCCCCGTGCCGTCCAGCGCGCTGACTCCGGACAACGCGGGTCCCTGAACCTCGAACAGCGGCAGCGCGTCCGTGCCGGCGCCGTCTCTGATTTGCAGCACCACGGACAGATTTTCGATGGCATCCACGTCATGATCGTTGCTGAGGCCCAGCGAGGCAATGAAGGCCTGACGGGTCATCACCGCCTGCTGGTCAATCCGGATGTTCGCCTGCGCGCACACGCCGTACTCCGGGTGCAGGGGATCATCGCAGCCCACGGGCTGCACGATGGGATCCGAAGGCCCGCTCGCATATCCGCCGATACCGCCCCCACCGACGCCGCCGACGCCGCCGACGCCGCCAACAACCACGATGGAAGTCGGAGTCCACGGCGAACACTCGGGCGGGATGCCGGTCCGGTGCAGGTTCACCGGAACCGTCACGTAGATGCGGTCATAGGTCATGTACGAATACACCAGGCTCAATGAGCTTGTGGCGCAGGGATCCGCGTTCGGGTCCGGATTCGGGTAAACCCTCACCGGAACAACGCGCTTGCACATGGCCGGAAGGTTTCCGAGGTCTGTCACCAGCGGCTCGATAATCCATGGGCCCTGGTTGACCACGACGAAGTGCGCAGCCTGGGCGGCAATGAGGCCGTGGTTCTCGACCTCAAGATCCACCTGCCTGGGTGCGTCCAGTTCAATCAACGGGGGCGTCACGGTGACGACGGGCGCGGGAACATTCGTCTCGAACTCCGCCTCCACATGGATCGCATATTCGTCCACGATCTGCGTCGGCGTCACGGTCCACGTCATGCGCACCGACTCGATGGGCAGGAACGCCATAACCTCGTTCACCGCGCCGGCGACCACTTTGACCGTCGTTTTGGACGAGCGGTGTTTGGTCGCAACGGCCTCCACGATGCAGTAACCTTCTGGAATGTCTTCAAACAGGGCAACACCATCAACACCGGTGACCTGCTCGAACCCAAGGGGCTGCCCCGTGAACGCATTCAGCAGACGAACGGTGACACCGGCAAGGTTGGGATTGCCCGCGCCGTAGTAGCTGGCCTCATCCTTTGCGGTCACCCGGATGGAGCCCTTCATGTCGGAGACACAGTTAAACTCAAAGGGCACCCACGTGCCCGCGCCCAGGCCCGTGATGGCAATTCCGCCGGTGTACGGTCCGAGCGGATCGGTGGCCGCCGGGGACAGGATGAGCTGCACGGTCACGCTTTCGCCGGGCGCAATCGGGGCGATCGCCTCGGGCGTTGCCGCGGCCATCCATGCCACCGCGGGCAGGGAAAGCTGCAACCCGGGCGTGGCGGTCGAGCCCACATTCGTGATCTGGAACGCATACAGCGTCTGGTGCACCTCGGTTGGGGTGCTCCGGAGCATGTCGGCCTGCAGCGTGGACGGAGTGACCTCAATCTCCGCCTGCAGCGGGCGCACCTCAATGTGCAGCGGCACTTCCAGCAGGGCGCCTTCGGCGCTGGACAGGACCACCGTGGTGTCATAGGCGCCCGCGGCCACCGACGGCGCGTCGAGGACCACTTCGGCGGCCACCTGGCCCAGTCCGTCCATGCCGGATTGTGCGAAGTTGACCCCGGCACTCATGCCGGCGGGAAGTCCGTTGACCACGCCGGTGAGGCCTGTCAACGGCAGATCGCCGGAGTTTGTCACCGTGAGCGTAACTGCGTGACCCATCAGGCCCGGCCAGACCTGCGCTGACAACAGGGCCGGATCGGCCGACATGCCCCACAGCCGGAACTCGTCCTGCACCACGGGAGACACTGCATCGGTGGGTCCGGCCGTCACGCGGTAGAGCCCCGCCTCGGTGGGCAGCGGCTCGAAGAGCAGCGCGAACTCGCCGTTGATGTCTGTTACGGCCTCCAGGCGGCGCGTCATGCCGCGCACCTCGACATCCACGCTCACCCCCACTTCGGGCACGGGACTGCCGAGGCTGTCCGTGGCCTGTCCGGCCAGCGGAACGGGGGTGCCCGCCGCCGCCGACTCAATGCCGGCCGCGACGAAGACGTTGTAGGTCTGAATCTCGAAGTTGCCCGAGTTTCCGGTGTTGTCCAGTTCGCCGTCGGGGGTCTCTTCGGCAACCGCGTTGCCAAAGTCGGTGACCACCATGATTTGGTAGACGCCCGGCGCGCCGGGGTAGTGCAGCGTCAACTGGCGCCCGTAACTCTGGCCAATCCCCAGGGTCTCAGAGATTTGCTCATCGGCAAGCGCCGTCTGTTCGCCGGTTTCGGTGTTGACGGCCACCACGCGGTCTGTCCAGGAGCCTTCGGCGGCCGCCGCACCGTTGTTGCTGACTGTCCAGGTGAGGTCAAAGGGCCGGCCCATGAAGCCGCCCGGCGGCGTGGAAACGGTGCCGACCGCCAGGTTGGGCAGATCCAAGTGGGTGACCGTGACCGTTCGCTGTGCCTGGTCGGAAAGCCCCTGGGCCGAGGTAACCACCAGGGTGACCGTGTAAACGCCCGGCATCGTGTACTCATGCTGCGGATGCTGGTCGCCGCTGGTCGCCCCGTCACCAAAATCCCAGTTCCATCCGGCAATCGGCGCGGTGCCCGGCGTTGACGTATCCGTGAACTGGACAGTCAACGGGTCATAGCCGCTCCAGGGCGAGGCATCAAAGCTCGCCGTGGGCGCCACGGGTATCTCATAGGTGAAACCGCCGGTCAGCGTTCCTGTCCTGCCGTCGGAGGCGATGACAGTCACGTCCGCGGCACCCACATCATGCGCCGGCGTGACGCAGGAAACCTGACAGGTTCCGCCGCCCATGTCGATAACCTGAACGGCGCTTGCATCAAGGCCGTCAAACAGAACCCGTGTCATTCCAAACGGGTTGAACCCGGTTCCCTGAATGACAACGCCGTCACCGCCCTCCGTGGAACCGTGGTCCGGCGAAACGGATGCCAAGACAACCGGAATTTCCGCAAAGTTCGCCGTTACCGACTTGTTGCCGTCCATCACGATGCTGGTTGCCTGGGAGGAACTGACGATATCGCCTGTCCATCCCTCAAACGCGGTGTAGGCATTCGCTGCGGCAGCGAACAGATCGGAAGAGCGTCGTGTAGGGAAAGAGTGTAGATCTCGGTGGT
>CALDSM010000746.1 GCA_937923585.1 uncultured bacterium | reverse complement strand
ACCACCGAGATCTACACTCTTTCCCTACACGACGCTCTTCCGATCTCATTGCCGGTGTGAATTCCTTGGACGACAGGCCGTAGCGGCCGCCGATGACCCTGGGCATGGCGGCGAAGGGCAGTGTGCCCGCCGCGGCGCACTCGGCCAGCACCGTGACGACATCCTGGTACAGCGGCTCGCCGAGGGCGCCGGGCTCCTTGGTCCGGTCGAGCACGGCGATGGTCTTCGCCGACTTGGGCAGCGCCGCCATGAAGTGCTTCGCGGAGAAGGGGCGGTACAGGCGCACCGCAAGCACGCCCACCTTTTCACCCTGCGCCATGAGGTACTCGACGGTTTCCGACGCAACCTCGGCGCCCGAACCCATGAGCACGATCACGCGCTCGGCATCGGGCGCGCCGTAATAGTCGAACAGGTTGTACCTGCGGCCCACAATCTGCGCGAACCGGTCCATGTACTCCTGGACGATGTCCGGGCAGGCGTCGTAAAAGCCGTTTGACGCCTCGCGGCCCTGGAAGAAGACGTCGGGATTCTGCGCCGTGCCGCGGATGATGGGGCGGTCGGGCGACAGCGCGCGCTGGCGGTGCGCCAGAACCAGGTCCTCGTCAATCATCGCGCGGATGTCGGCGGGGAGGACCTCCTCAATCTTGGACACCTCGTGCGAGGTGCGGAACCCGTCGAAGAAGTGCATGAAGGGCACCCGCGCCTTGAGCGTCGCCGCGTGGGCGATCAGGCCCATGTCCATGGTTTCCTGCGGCGAGTTCGAGGCGATCAGCGCCCAGCCCGTGCCGCGCACGGACATCACATCGGAGTGGTCGCCGAAGATGGACAGCGCATGCGTTGCGAGCGAGCGCGCCGACACGTGGAACACCGTCGAGGTCAGCTCGCCGGCGATCTTGTACATGTTCGGGATCATGAGCAGCAGGCCCTGCGACGCGGTGAACGTCGTGGTGAGCGAGCCCGCCTGCAGCGCGCCGTGCACGGCGCCGGCCGCACCGGCCTCGCTCTGCATTTCCACCACCAGCGGCACGGTGCCCCAGATGTTCTTCTTGCCCTGGGCGGCCCACTCGTCGGCCCACTCGCCCATCGCCGACGACGGGGTGATGGGATAGATGGCCGCCACCTCGCTCACTTGGAAGGCGACCTTTGCAACCGCCTCATTTCCATCCATTGTCTTCTTCGGTCTTGACATGATCCTGACTCCGCTGTGTGGCGCGCGCGCAGGGGCGCACACCGGTATATCGGCAGCATTCCAGACACTGGTATGCTGTCGGCCAAAAGTGGATGTTGCCTGAAACGGCCGCGGAAACACAGACCGCAGGAGCGGCAAAAGGAACTTGCCAGACCCGCCGTTGCGCCCCCCGCGGCAAGTCCGTATTATGTACTTATATGCATTAATGTTGCAACGTTTGGGGCTAACACCGCACAATTAAAGTGATCACGTGTTCATTCCGCTGAACATGCTGTTCTGACTGCAAATTGTGGAAAAGAGCCGAATGCGCCTATTGGGGTGCGTTCGCGCAGTATGCGGCCAGCTTTCGCACCAGTGGAACTCCCTCGGAAAACGTGCAGCGCAGGCGCACGGCGGACACCTCCACGGGTTCGGCAAGGCGGTCTATCTTTTTGTGGCCCAAAGACTTGCCCTGAGCGAGAGGTTTCCATTCAGCACCAAACCGGCCCTCAATCATATATTCCCGAACCCGTTCCCCCTCCCGAATGTCTTCCATGGTGACGATATGGTCAATCTTGGTCGGCTTGGCGAACTCGAGTGCCAATTCATCTCCAGTGCCGCTGGTCTCGGCGAGGCTCTTGCCGAAACGCCGCTGTACCTCCGCGCCGAACGCGGCGGCCTGCCGGGTGTCGGCCTCCGGGATCAGCCCGGAAGTGTCCGGCGTCTGGTTCAGCAGGAGGACCGCGCCATGGCCCACACTCTTGTAGTAGCAGTCCATCAGTTCATCCAGGCTGCGCAGTTTCCGCTCGGGTTTGCTGTTCCAGAACCAGAAGTGCGGCGAAACATTGACCGTGTCCACCTCGTTGGGCAGCCAAATCTCGCCGTTGGGATCGTCGTCGGCCGCCGTGGCACCGCGTTGCAATGCCTCTCGGGAGACCGCATTCCACGCGGGATAGGGAGCACGACCCTCCTCGTTGCCCACCCAGCGGATGGTGGCCGACTTGCCCTGAAAGATCATGGCGCCGGAGGCATGCTCCTTGAGGATGTCCTCTGCCGAAACGACGAGCCCGCCGTCGTTCCATACCTCGCTGATGGTGCCGTAGCGCGTGAGCAGTTCGGTGAGTTGCTGACGGTATACCCTGTCATAGACGGCCTGCTTCTCCGGTGTGTCGCATTTGCCGCCGCCTTTGGCGCCGTAACGGTCGTCTGCCGGAGAAAGGTAGATGCCCAGTTTGAGCCCCGCCTTGCGGCACGATTCGGACAGGTCCTTTACCACATCGCCCTTGCCGCCGCGCCAGGGCGTTTCCTTCACACCGTAGTCTGTGGTGTCCGTCTGCCACCAGCAGAATCCGCCGGTGTGCTTGGCCACAAAGAGAATCTGTTTCGCACCCATGGACACCGCCACCCGCGCCCACTGGTCCGTGTCGAGCTTGTCGGGATTGATCTTGTCCAAAGGGGTGGAGTGGTCGTCATACTCGCGGTTTTGCCACGTGCAGGGGTCGAGACAGAGAAACATCTCCATTTCCATGTCCTGCCATTCCACCTGACCGGGTGTGGGCTTGGCCAGAGGCTTTTCCGGAGTGGCTTGACACCAGGAAGTCGTGGACATCGAAACAACAATCGCAAAGAGCAGAGACTTCCGCATGGATGCAATTCCCTCTTTCTCTGCGTCCCTCCGCGTCCTCTGCGTCTCTGCGTTCAAGAATCGAAACGCAGAGGCGCGGAGGGCGCAGAGGACCGCAGAGACAAGATCACTCCGAATCCGGTGTCAGGTCCATGTTGATCGGCGGACGGGGCGGGCCTTCGTAGGGGGTGTCGCGCATCTTGGGATCATCGGTGGGCGCGCCGAGTGTGGTGGCTTCGGGGTCGGTGTCCGTGTCGGGCGGGAGGATGAATCCGTAGTAGCGGCCCATCCAGTAGTCCTCCAGCCAACCGGTCGGTTCCATAACCTGGTGGAACTTGGGTTTGTGGTCCAGGAAGAGGGCGCCGCGATCCACCCGCTTCGCCTCGCTTTCGCGCGGCGAGATGGCGCGCTCGCCGATGCCGTTGTAGGCAACGTATCCGGGCGGCGTGTGCAGGTCCGTGCGGTGCGAGTTCTGGTAGGTGCATTCCTCCAGTTCGAGGCGCCAGTCGCGCAGGTGCTGGGCGGACGGGTTGACCTCGCAGTCGTTGCCGGTGATGGAGCCGTAGATGAAGTTGAACCAGGGGACCTGCTCGATGCGCTTGACTTCCCAGGTGCGCTCCAGGCTGCGCATGAGGATGGAGCGCAGATGGATGTCCTTCTCGTAGCGCAGCGAGGGCCAGTAGGCCTGGAAGGAGAGCCGGTCGTCCCATTGGGCGATCTGTTCGGGCGGGAAGGTGATGCGCTGGCGCACAATGAAGTCGAGGTAGCCCCAGCCGGCGAGCTGTTTGAGCGCGTCGGCGTATTTCTGGTTCCCGCTCATGGCCTCGGCGGTGATGGCAAACGAAGCCGCCTCCAGCGCATTCAGGCCGCGCCCGTAAAACCCGTAGGGCTTGAGCAGATAATTGGTGTCCCAGCGCCCCCAGCGGGTGGGCGTGCCGTCGGGGTCCTTCAGCCGCCAGCCGTTGGCGATGATGCAGTCCATGAGCCGGGTCAGGTGCGCCGCGGCGCGCGTCTTTTCCCTGCCCTTTGCGGCGAGATCATGGAACACCGAGATGCCGTAGAAGTGGCCGCTGACCTCGTCGCTGGAGGTGTCGCCCTTCCACTCCCACAGGCCGTCCGGCGTCTTGTACCACTTGGCATGCAGGCCGCCGGAGCCGATCTGCTCGCGGGAGAATCTGTCGCCGGTGGGGCTCCAGACGCTGCGTGCAATGTAGCCGCGTTCGCCGGTGATCTCCTCCAGCCAGCACAGCGCCTCGAAGGTGTTGACCGCCTCGGCGCGCGCGGCCTCGTCGCCGGTGAGGGCGTACTTGTACGACATGGCGGCCATGTACTTTGCCGAATTGCTGCCGTCGTTGTCGCTGATCTCGCGCATCCAGCCCAATTCGGGCTTTTCCTTGGTGAAGTCGTAGCGGAAGTAGGTGAGGTTGTGCACAAAGCCGAGCCGCTTGTGGCCGCCGATATCCAACTGGCGCTCGAAGTAGGCGGCCTTCTTGGCCAGTGTGTAGGGTTCATAGTGGATGATCGCGATGCCGCCGTCTGTGGCGATGTAGACGGCGCGCGGAGCCGACGCGATGGCGGACACCTTTTCGCCCGGCAGCCAGAGGTTGAGGCCGAAATACTGGAACTCGTCGTTTACCATGCGAATGGCGCCGCGACTGGTGCCGATCCACAGGTCATGTTCAAAACCCTCGGCGAGGCAGGTCAAGTCCTCGTAGGGCAGGCCGTCTTTGCCCTGCACTGCCGTGTAGGCCATGCCGCGCAGCACGCCCAGGCCGCGGTCGGTGGCCACGAAAAGCCTGCTACCGATGGCCGCCATGTCGCGCATGTTGCCCGAGGGAAGTCTGCCCCAGTCGGCCACCTCCTCCACAATCGCGGCGCCGTCGAACAGCGCCAGCGCGCGTTTGCGCATGCCGTACAGCGTGCCGGTGTACGAACAGATGCCTGACAGCGGGCCGAACTCCTGCGGTTCCGCCATCTGCTGCGTGCCGTCCTCCATGGTAAACGTGATGTCGGCGGAACGGTAGCCTCCGGGCGGTTCAATGCAGACAAACGCGTCGCCCTCCAGCCGGAACACGTTCTCCTTGGTGGCGGCATGCACCGCGTCGCGGTGCATGCACATGCCCACGTAATGGCGGTCGTCCATCTTGCGCCATTTGCCGTCTTCGAGACGGTGGACACCCTTCTCGGTGGTCACCCAGAGCGTACCGTCCGGCGCATACAGCTTCAACGGTGCCTTGGGCGCGCCGTTCATGCGCTTCAGTTCCGTGCCGGTCAGTTCACAGACGGCGTCCTCATAGAGGACGAAGACCCGGCCCTGTGCGGCGGCAATGCCGGTGACGGGGCTCTTGGTGGGTATCTTCCGGCCGATTTCCTGGAGGAACGGCTCGTCCTTGGCGGGTTTCCAGATGCGCTTTTCCGGGGGCTGCATGAAGGGGTCCGCAGATTGGGCAAAGGCGGGGATCGCCAGCGCGAAAAGCGCCGCAAACAGCAGCACGGGGGACGCGAGACGGGTCATGACGTGGCCTCCGTTCGTTGGGTTGCTCCAAGGGTACCAGTTGGACCTTCGGCAATCAATCCAGGTTGACGGGATAACCCTGCGCGCCCGGAGAATTGTCATACAACACCTTTGTCTCCGCTTCATGGCAATCCATGGCCGTGGTGTCGGCGCTGCCGTATTCGATTCCCGCGAAATCGGACTGCAGGGCTTCCACAAGACGCCATTGCAGCCCTTGCAGCTTGTACAGCCGGAGGGTGAGTGTTCCCGTCAGCGTCTCGAAATCGTGAAAGAAGGCATTCTGCGGGGTGGGGAAGATGAGGTCCATGAAGGAGTCGCAGGGGGCTTTGGCCTCGATTTCAATCTTGTATCCCTGGCGGTTGACGGACTGGATTTTCCACGTGCCGAAGTCAATGGTGAAGCGCTGCAAATCGCCGTCGTTGGGCCGCCAGTTGTACTCCACCCCGTCATGTTTAAGGCCGATGGCCAGCCCTTCGACCGGCTCGAACAGGCCGAGCAGTTTGGGTCGTCCGCCGCCCGCGGCGAGAGCCGTGCCGGGGTGGCCCTCAAAATGATTGGCCGTGATCCAGGCCCACCAGTCGGGGAAGTTGCGGCCCCAGTTTCGGTCCTGGTAACCGGGGACGTCGGTGAAGGTGTGGGTCTTTCCATTGCAGACCACCGTGCCGCTGAAGCGTGCCGCCGCCTGCGCCGGATACCAGGCGATGTTCATCAGGTCAGACACAAACATGCCCCAGCCCATGGCGTTGAAGTCCCATTGTGTTTCAATGGAGATGTTCCAGGACGCGCTCGTGTTCCCGTCGAACACATGCCCGACGATGGCGCCGCGCGCGGCCCGCTGGTCTGCAATGACCACGCGGGTCGCGTCGTAAGACGCCCGAAAATCCGCCGCCGCATAATTCTGGGTGACGGTGATCCCGTCGGCAAAACTGCCGAAACCCACATAGGCGCGGCTGGCCGGGTCTGTCCCGGCCGTGTCCCAGGGGTTGACGACGCCGTAGAGGAAATAAAAGGCGTCGCCCGTGTCGGGCAGGATAACCTTGTAGTACCACCACTCGAACCACGGCCCAGTGTCCACCTTGCCGTTGCAGGACGCCACATTCTCCCGGTTCCAGATGAGGTTGTTGTAGGGGTGCGTGGACTGCGGGGGCATCGGACAGCCGGATAGAAACGCCAGCATCAAAGCAAGGAACACAAAGGGCTTTTTCATGGCCGCCTCCTGTCAGGAAAGGAAACCCACGCGAACACTGGAGAGTCTAGCATGGACGATTGTCCATATCGAACTGGAGAGGCCCTGAAGATGCCTGGAACGTCCCTCTTGAGCGCGCGCAGCAGCCGTTGGGCCGCCATGTTTCGCCGGGGCAGTGCCCTTTCGGCGCTTCTTGTCGCGGCGGTGGTTCTCCAAGGCGCGGCCCATGCAGAGCAGCAGAAGCACCACAGGCGATGGGGCATGGAGGCCCGGCCCGGCAGGGACGGCTATGCGGCCGTTCCCTTTGCCGATTCCTATGCGGCGCGGCGACAAGCCTACCTGGAGTATACCCTGAGCCATGGCGGGGGAGCGGGGGTGATGGGCGGCGCGGTGCGCGTCGCGGCGGGCCTGCCTTTTGACGAGACGATGTGGGAGGGCTGTCTGGAGGAGATCAACGCGCGGCGGGACTGCGCGGACTTTTCGCTGCACAGGGTGCTTCGGCTGCTCTACACGGCCGGGGACAGCCCGTTGCTGGGCGGCACGGCGCGCAAACAGGCGCGCGAGGCGGTGCTGGGTTTCAAGTACTGGCCGGAAGAGCCCGGCACAGATTCGATGTGCACCTGGTCGGAGAACCACTACGTTTTGTTCGCCTCGGGCGCTTACCTGGCGGCGCAATTGTATCCCGACGAGATGTTCACGAATTCGGGCAAAACCGGCCGTGAGCGGATGTCCGTCTTTCGTGACCGCATCATGCGGTGGCTGCACCTGCGCTACCAGACGGGATTCAGCGAATGGTGCTCGAACGTGTACTACGAGGAGGACCTGACGGCGCTGCTGAATCTGGTGGATTTTTGCCGGGACGAGGAACTCCGGCAGCGGGCCAGGATGGTTACGGACCTGCTCGTTGCGGACATGGCGCTGAACAGTTTCCGGGGCAGCTTCTGCGGCACGCAGGGCCGCACCTACGAACACCACAAGAAATGGGCCGACAACGAAGACACCGGACCGGCATTCAAAGTGCTCTTTGGCACAAACCGGTACCACCCGGACGCAAAGGCGGCCACCTGTCTGGCGCTGAGCACCCAGTACCGGCTTCCCAGGGTGCTTTACAGCATTGCGAACGACACCGGCCGCCCGGAAATGATTAACAGGCAGCGCTGCGGCATCCGTCTGGCCGACGCCGGGAAGTACGGACTGCAATACGACCGGCTTGAGGACGGCATGCTGTTTTTTGCGCTGGAGGCCTATGCCCACCCAAAGACCATCGGACTGACGGTGCGCATGCTGGACGCGTACCACTGGTGGGAAAATGAGTTCTTTGAATCCTTTGCCCGCCAGCGCACACTGATCGAGGCGGCGAACCAATTGCAGATACTGCCTCTTGCGGTGTGGTTTGAGCGGCGCGACGTGCAGCGCAACCAACGCGACGAGGTGAACATCCACACCTGCCGCACACCCGACTACATGCTCAGCACGGCGCAGGACTACAAGCACGGTTTTGGCGGTGACCAGCAGCACGTGTGGCAGGCCGCGCTCGGCCCCGGTGCGGTCTGTTTCACCACCCACCCGGTCAGCGGCAGCCAGGACGCCCCCAATTACTGGACCGGATCGGGCACCCTGCCGCGCGCGGCCCAGGTGAAAAACGTGGCGATGGCGGTGTACCGCATCTCCGACACGGCGGGCCTGCACATCAAGTCAAAACCCCTTATGTTCACGCACGCATGGCTGCCCAAGGACCAGTTTGACGAGATTGCGGAGCGCAGAAACTGGGTGTTTGCTCGGCGCGGCGACGGCTACCTGGCGCTGTGGTCGCGTCAGCCCTGGCACTGGCAGACGGAGGAGGGCGAGGACAAGGATCGCGAGATTATCGCCCCCGGCCGGGAGAATGTCTGGATCTGCGAACTGGGCCGGAAAGAGACCGACGGCGAGTTCGCCGCCTTCATAAACCGTATTGACCAAGCGCGCATTTCCGGCGAAGGGCTTGAAATCGCCTACGAATCACCCTCGCAGGGCCTGCTTGAATTTGGCTGGGACGGTCCCTTCAGGCAGCGCGGTGAAACGGTGAATCTGGCCGATTATCCGCGGTTCGACAATCCCTACGCCAAAGCGGACTTTCCCGCGGGCGGGATAACCTTTGAACACAACGGCGACACGCTGCAGCTGGACTGGGACACCCTGCGTCGCGACGCAAACGCGTGGTGCGAGTAGTCCTGTTTGGAGCGCCATGCTGGGAGCGCCGGGCATTCCCAGTGAAGACGGTGCGTTTCGTGCCACTTCGCGGCACTTCACGCACCCTACCCCAACTTGTTCCAGAAATCGTCCACGGCCTTCTTGCCCTTGCGGCAGGCGTCGTAGGGGTCCACAATCTTCCACGCATCCACCATGATCCAGCCCTGGTAGCCGCCGTCGTAAAGCACCTGGAAGGCCTCCGCAGCGTTGCAGTGGCCGTCACCGCAGGCGATGTGCTTTGAGGTGCCGTTGAAAATCGTGCCGTCGGTGTCGGTCAGGTGGACGTGGCCGATGTGCTTTGCGCCGATGCGTTTCAGCATCTCCTCGGGCTTTCCCCTGCTGCCCCACATGAGGTCGAAATGGCTGGGGTCGTAGTTGGTTCTGCAGGCCGGATGGTTCACCTCGGCCAGAATGCGTTCCAGGTGTTCCGGCGTGTTGAAGATGAACGGCGGCTCGATCTCGAAGGACAGGTGCATGCCCGCATCGGCGCACACCGCCGCCGCTTCTCTGTAACTCTTGGCGAGATTGGCGATGGCGGCGTCCATGTTCGGGTTGCCCTCCATTCCGCCGCCCGGCCAGTGGCCGAGGAAGTCGCACCCGAGCACCTTGGCCAGCCGCACCCGCGCTTTCCAGTCCTCCAGCCAAGCCTTGCGCCGTTCGGGGTCGGCCGCATAGGAGTCACTGCTGCCGCTTTGGAAGGTGTACACGCGCAGCCCGTATTTGTCATAGAGCCCGCGCAGCGCGGCCACGCGCTTCTCCTCCTCCGCCCGCGGATAGCCGCCCTGCGGCCAGCCCTCGACCAGTTCAATGCCCTGAAACCCGGCCTCCACGGCGAACTGGAGAATCTCCCAGAGCGGGTAGTCCTTGTGGTAGTCCTGCGCGGACGACATGAACCCGTTCAATCCGATGCCCATGCGCCATTTCGCGGGTTTGTCAACCGCCTTGGCCGGTTTCGCCGCCATTGCGCCCGCACCCAGCGCCGCTGCCGCCAGAAACTGCCGCCGTGTCGTGTTCATGTACAAACCCTCCGGTTGACACCCGTACTCAGGCCAACTGAAATTTCTCGCCCAGGTAAATCTGCCGCACCTTTTCGTTCTCCGCGATATCCTGCGGGGAACCGGACGCCAGCACACTGCCCTCGTTGATGATGTAGGCGCGGTCGGTTATTTGAAGGGTCTCACGGACGTTGTGGTCCGTGATGATCACCGCGATGCCGTTGGCGCGCAGGCGCGACACCGTGTCCTGCAAGTCGGCCACCGCGATGGGGTCTATGCCTGCAAAGGGCTCGTCGAGCAGGAACACTTTCGGTTCGATGGCCAGCGCGCGCGCGATTTCGGTGCGGCGGCGTTCGCCGCCGGACAGCGTGAAGGCGGGGCTGTCGGCAAGGTGGGCGATGTTCATCTCCTGAAGCAGCTTGTCGGCGCGGGCGTCGCGGGCGGCCCGGCCCATGCTTTGGTATTCCAGGATCGCGGTGAGGTTTTGGCGCACCGTGAGGTTGCGGAAGACGGACGGCTCCTGGGGCAGATAGGCGATGCCGCGCCGGGCGCGCCGGTACATGGGCAGCCGCGTGACGTCCTCGCCGGCGAAACGGATGCGGCCCTGGTCCGGCTTGAGCAGTCCGACGATCATGCTGAACGTGGTGGTCTTGCCCGCGCCGTTGGGGCCGAGCAGGCCGACCACCTCGCCGGCGCCGACCGTGATGGACACGCCCCGCACCACGGTGCGCTTCTTGAAGGACTTCACCAGCCCGTCCGTTTCCAGCAGCGGCGCGTTTGTCGTTGCGGCGGTCATGGAGCGGCCACCAGCTCCGGATAGGCGGCGTTGATCAGCAGCCGGTTGAGCCGGGTCTGCTCCTCGGGCGTGCGCTTTTCGGCGGCAATCAGCTTCTGCGCCTCCTCGCCGACGGTACGGCCGTTCCATGCGTCCGCGCTGTACAGTTTCGGGTTCTTGAGCACCGAGTTCACCAGCTTCACAATGTCACCCTTGCGCTGAAGGAGCACGGCCGTGTCCACGCTCATGAGCAGTTGCCGGTTGTCGGCGCTGATGAGCGACACAATCTGTTTGCCCGGCGTGGCGTCGCCGGCCTTTGCCTCGGTGCGCAGCAGACCGATGAGGGCGGCCCAATCCTTCACGTCGCCCTCGCGCAGCAGCGACGGGTCGTTCTTCCCCCCGGCGCCGCCCTCGATTCCCTGCAGCGGGACCTGGTCGGCGCGCACGCGGAGCACCTCGAAGCTGTTGGTCTTCACGTTGAGCATCATTTTCTCGCCGCGCAACCCCTTGATCTTGTCATTGTTCACCACGGGGTCCCCCGTGAACACCAGGTCGCCCGTGTCGAAGTTCCATTCGGCGTGGCCGGCGGTGATTTGCGCATCGGGATGGTTCACCTCGACATTGCGGTCCATGACGATGGCGGAGGGCGTGGTCTGCCCCTCCTTCCAGGTGAACTTCATGGTCTGCGCCTTGATCGGCAGCGGCTGCTTGTCCGGATCATCCGAGAGCAGGCGGATTTTGGCGCCGTCCGTCATCTCGTCTATGGCGCCGGTGGCGAAGTTGCCCTTCATCCGGCCGGCCTCGATTTCCATGGAGTTGTAGCCGCTGATTGCCGAGCCCTGCTCCGGTGCGGGCGCGGGTGCCTTGGCGGGTTCGGCGGCCAGGGCGGCCGAACAGGCGAGCGTGACGGCGCACAGTATGCGCATGTTCATGACGACTCCTTTCCGAAACGGACCGTGCCGGCCGCCTCGGTCAATTCAAACAGCCTGCTGTCAGGATACAGGCGCAGCGACGCCGCTTCCAGTTGGAGCGACGGGTCTTTCACGGTGACATGACTGTCGGATCGGGCCACGCCGGGGCTGCCGTCCTCGGGTTTTTCCCAGGTGATGTCGCCCAGGCGAATCTCAAGCGTGCCCGCCTTCACCTGGACGTCGTCCTGCAGCACCGCGCGGCGGTCCTGCTCGAAAGTGCCGCGTTTGGCGTCAATGACCATCTCCTCGCGCCCGTCGTCTCCGCTGTAGACCACGGCGCGGGCGTTCTGGAAGGCATAGGTGTTCTGTCCCTGGATGGTGAACGAGGTGGCATGCACCCAGAACTCGGGCTTCTGGGCCACCCCCTCCATCTGCCTGGACCGGTGCATGTACAGGTTGATTTCGCTCATTTGAAGTGCGTTGTCCGGTTCGACAAAGGCGCTGTCCGGGGTTTTTTGCGTCTCCGGCGCCGGCGCTTCCGCCGGGGGGGGCGCCGCGGGCGGCTTGGAGCAGCCCGCCACGACCGCCAATACTACGGGAAGCATGGGGCGCAGCCGGTTCATGCGGATGCCCCGGCGTTCTTTTCGAACACGGCGCGCAGGCCCTTCAGCGTGAGCAGCGGGTCAACCACCTCGATTTCCTTTGAGACGGTCGCGATGGTTTTGGCCAGGCCGCCCGTGGCAATGGCCTTCGCCTTGCCGCCCATTTCGGCGCGCATGCGCCGGATGAGCCCGTCGGTCATGTCGGCATATCCGTAGGTCACACCGGCGCGGATGTTGGTCACCGTGTCGCGGCCGATGACCGTCTTGGGCACCACGATGTCCACGCGCGGCAGTTTGGCGCAGTGCTCGAACAGGGCGTCGGCGGAAAGCTGGATGCCCGGCACGATGATGCCGCCGATCCATTCGGATTTGGCGGTGAGCGCGTCAAAGGTGGTGGCCGTGCCGAAATCAATGATGATGAGCGGCCCGGCGTGGTCCTCGCGCGCGCCCACGGCGTTGACGATGCGGTCCGCGCCCACTTCGCGGGGGTTGTCCACCTGGAGCATGATGCCGGTCCTGACACCCGGCTCGACCATGAGCGCCTCCACCTTGAAGAAGTGGCGCGCCACCTGCTGGAGCGCGGGGTTGAGCTGGGGCACCACACTGGACACGCAGCAGCCGGTGATTTCGGCGGGGCGCATGTCTATGCTCTGCAGCAGCATCATCAGCAGGATTTGCAGCTCGTCGCCCGTGCGGTAGTTGGCCGTCACCACGCGCCAGTGGCCGCGCAGCTCGCGCCCGTCATACAGGCCGAGCACCGTGTGCGAATTGCCGACATCCACCACCAGCAGCATGTTCGGGTTTCCCGTTTGGGTTGGTTGAAATCCGCGCCGACCCCGTGCGCGGACTCAAATGTTCTCAATTAGAAGGGTCAGGTCTATTGCGGGCGCCGAATGCGTCAGCGCGCCGACGGACACGAAATCCACGCCCGTCTCGGCCATGCCGCGCACGCGGTCGAGCGTGGCGTTGCCGCTGGCCTCCAGGACCACCCCGCGCCCCCGGGCGCGGCGGACGGCCTCGACCATCATGGCATTGTCCATGTTGTCCAGCATGATCACATCGGCTTTCGCCGCGATCGCCTGCTCAAACTCGTCCAAATCGCGCACCTCGACCTCGATCTTCATGAGGTGGTGGACATATCCCCGCGCGCGGCACACCGCTTCGGCGATGCCGCCGGCGGCCATGACATGGTTTTCCTTGATGAGCACGCCGTCGAACAGGGCATAGCGGTGCGTGGCGCCGCCCCCATGCACCAGGGCGGCCTTTTCGAGCATGCGCAGCAAAGGGGTGGTTTTGCGCGTGCCGCAGATGCGGCAGTTCAGGCCCTGAAGCTGGTCCGCATACTGCCGTGTGAGCGTGGCCACACCCGAGAGGTGCTGCACGAAGTTCATGGCCGTCCGCTCCGCGGTCAGCACGGAACGGCTCCTGCCCGTAAACGAGGCGACCAGATCGCCCTTGGCGAAAGCGGCGCCGTCCCTCAGGCTGTCCCAGTCCGCCACGCCGGCGTCCATTAGATCAAAGGTCGCGCGAAACGGCTCCATGCCGCTGAGGACGCCTGCCTGTTTTGCAAGCAAGCGCGCACGACAACGCAGGTCGGGGGCGACCACGCTGTTCGTCGTAACGTCTTCCTGGCCCACATCTTCCGCCAGGGCGGCGGCGACCAGACTCTCCAGGGTCTTCTGCATAATCGGATATTCCACAGTTCAAGCCGGGAATGGTAGCACAGGGCAAGGCCTCGTCTCGACTTGAAGGTCAATTCTGAACCCGAACCCGTTCGGTCAATCAGGGAAGAAGACAATAAATACCGTCAGGATGCAGAAGTCCCCGGTTTCCGGTCGAACCGGAAAACTACGTCGCCGGGCGCAGCGGCCCGCCGTCGAGTGCGCTGATGAAGCGGTCCGCTGAGGCGGAGAGGACTGCGCAGCGGTTCCCCGCTATGGGCAGCGTGGTGATGCCGCAAATGGCACCGACAGCGCGGGTGTCGCGCCAAAGGACTTTGCCTTCTGCGCTGATGCAGACCAGTTCGCCATGCTCAGTCCCGACCACCAGCATTTCGGCCCCCGGCGATGCGGTCATGCGGCAGATATTTGGGATCGGCAGACTCCACAGCGGCGCATCATTGCCGCCGAAGGCATGGACGCCCGCGGCGTTGGCCCCGATCACGCTGACCGCGACGTGCTGTGGGTCGTCTGATACCAGCGGACCCGCCAGTGCCGTGACGGGTGAGTCGTCGGGCAGCTTCCACGTGTGGTTTGAACCGCCCTTCGCGGCGTCGAGTTCGACGATGGCGCCGTCTTTAAGCCCCACGAACCAAGCGTGCGCTTCGGCGGGAGTATGGTCCGATACTGGGCCGCAGACCACGGCGGCGGGCAGATCTATGCGCCAGAGTTCCGCTCCCGCGGCATCGAATCCTGCCGCGGCCCAGCGCGCGTTGCCTGAGCCGGCAGGGATGCCGGCGCTCCCAGTGTGCGCGTTGTCCAAGCCGGCAGGGATGCCGGCGCTCCCAGTGCGTTTGCGGACACCCGTTACGCAGAGGTTGCCGAATGCGCCGAGTGGCCCGGACAGGCGGCCGATATGGCCGTTCTTGAGGCCCGTCTTGATGCGCCATATCTCGGTGCCCACTTGGGCAAACCGCACCAGCGTGCCGTCCTGAAGCAGTGCCAGCACGGTCTCCGACTCGTCCGGCAGGAAGGCATGCGCGCGCAATGCATCGGTGACCGGCGGCCCGCCCAGCGAACCTTCCACGCGCTCGCCGCCGTCGCTGTCGAGAAACCACAGCCGCCCCTTGTCGTCGCCGACGACGGTTACGGCGCCCACCGCCGTGGACAGGGCCACGGGACCCTGGCACAGATTGCCGTTCAGGCGCCGTTTCCAGAGCAGGCCGCCGCGCAGTTCATTGCAGCCCACATCGCCCTTCGGGCTGGCCCAGAACACGCGCGTCGTGCTCGACTGTTCGTCGCGCACGGTGGCGGGCGCGCCGTTGGGCACGCCGTCGGTCTCGCTGCGCCATACGCGGGCGGGCGGCACGGAGAGGTCGAAGGCGCGCGTGACGGGCGGCAGTTCCGGCGCCTCATAGCTGAGGGTGAAGCGGTACGTTTCGCCCAGCCGCGACACGCCCTGCAGGGTGCGTTCAAAGGCGGCCTTCTCGCCCTGCACCAGCGACAGGGGAAACAGCGCCGCGCCGACCGAATGCGTCTCCGGCGGCAACAGGCGCAGGCTGCCCCGGAGCGTGGCGGGGGAGGGGTTGCGCAGCCCAAAGCGGATCGTCGTGCGGGTCGC